>JAPLDP010000086.1 GCA_026391695.1 Bacteroidota bacterium | reverse complement strand
TCCACATAGAATTGAAAGGTCAGGTAATCGGTGATAATAAGGTTATTCAGCGATGCCCTGTAACGGTCGAACTGTTCTTTATGAATCCTGTTATTCAGGTCAGCACCAACATCTTTTGCTTCGATGAAGCCAATGGGGATGTCTTTCTTTGTAATGATATAATCAGGCGCACCGCACTCAATCCGGGAAGGTTCATTGGTTGCTGCCACACCGGGAAGCAAACTTTCGAGAAGGTTTCGAAGGTCAGGCCGGTAACTATGCTCCGTTGATATGCCGGATTTGTATAGTTGGTTGACTTTTTGAAGGTATTCCTGAACGGTCATTTTGAAACTTATTAGCCAATAAATTTAAGGTTTTTTCCCGAGATAACAGTGCAAGGATATTATGACGATTATTTACGCTTGCTGGTCCCCTTGTTCCTGTTGCCCAGCTGGCGCGCGTTTCCGAACGCGTGCCTGGTATCAGCGCGTTTGAAACGCGCAATTCTTTAGCACGCGTCACAGACGCGCGCTAGCATTGATGACTCCGCTTGTTGTGTTTCCCCGTTCTGCCAAGCAGCCATCATGGCAACTTGTAATTGAATACCTTGCTCAAAGTCGCTTTCTGTCCGTCACTCCATTCATGCAAGTGGTAATAATCCATCAGAATCTTCTTATACTGATCTTGCTGCATGAAATAGGTGAGGACATCTTTTGCCGTATTCGACAATTTATAATTCCAGTATACGACGGCATCAAACAAGTTCCTGGCAACACGCTCATCAAGATAATTCAGGCGTTTTAATGCCATGAGCGCATTCTGCCGGGTTTCAAATTCATAACTCAGGCTGCTGCAGTCGATAAGTTCGTTCATATATTCCTTTTTCCCCTTTTCAATAGCCAGTTCAAGCCATTTAATCCGGATATTGATACCACGCCATCCGGTTTGATTTTGTGTTATTTCAAGATAACGGTCTGCATCCGGGGGAAAGGAGCGAATGAGGTTCTCCAAAGCAAGTTCCAGGTTGATATAAGAGAAATCATTCAATAAGGTCTCATAATCTTCTTTAAGGTCTGACGGCACGTTTTTTACATTAATCAGCACCGCTCGTCTGACATACGGATCCTCATCTGCCATGGCTTTTTTTATAAGGTCAATTGTCGCGAGTGAATTATCAGCGGCAAGCTGGGCGATGATTTCTCCCCTGGTAAGTTGATAAGTCTCCTTATCATAGCATCGTATTAACAAGTCTTTTTTCTGATCTGTCGTGAATTTTTTTAATGCGAGTAAGGCATCATAACGGTCAATCATATTTGGTGCTTCCAGCACCTGATGTGAGAGCTCTTCAAAACTTTTTTCAAAGTTGACTTTTTTCAGGATTTGACGGTTTGGATCAAAAAGTACATAAGCGACCTCTTTTTCCCCCGGATTGGGAACAACCACAATAGTAGTCTCACTGTCCACCCATTCTTTTTTACTGTCAAAGCTACCGTCAGAATAATGCACTTCGAAGATAATGGGCATCCTGAAATATTTTATTAGCTCATTAACGGTATGTAACTGTCTGACCTCCATCTGCGTCACCCATTTTTCGTCCTTAATTTTTAATTCTTCATATTTAATAGTGTACTCCGGTTCTCCCCCGCGAAGGATCCATTCTTCAAAGAACCAGTCGAGGGTTTGCCCTGTTGAATAATACACCGAGCTGAAAAAGTCAGATGTTCCGGCATCCTGGTAAGGGTGATGTTCAAGGTAGTATTTCACTGCTGTTTTGAAGTCGGCATCGCCCATCACATAACGGAGCATGTCGAGTATAAGGGATCCTTTCGGATACCAGCGTGCCCTGCCGCCGCTGCTGTGACCCGTGGCATAGTTATCCCTGACGGCAGCTTCCATCGTCTCCAGCAGCTCATTATTCCTGACATTCTGGTAATAATCTTCTCCATAGACCGACTTTTCGAACATCTTGGCATAATAGGTTCCGAAACTCTCTGTCAGCCACACATCTTTTGATGCCAGGTGTGTGATATAATTTCCAAACCACTGGTGTGCCAGCTCATGAGCATTGGTGTTGACGTAGCTCCTGCCTGAGAATGCCCTTTCATCAACGAACATGTAATCACCGAATACGGTAGATGTCGTTGTTTCCATGGCCCCATACAAGTAATCCACGACAGGAGCCTGTCGGTAAAGTTCCCAGGGGTAAGGCAAACCCATCTCATCCTCGAAGAAATCGAACATCTTCACAGTATAAAGGTACGTGGTCGTAACACGGTCTTCCTGATCGGGATAGTACCAGTATTCCAGAGGCAGACCTTTTGAAGTCTGTGAGGACTTAAAGTCATAATCGCCGATGACCAGTGCCGTGGAGAAAAGAGGGTGAGGCCCGTTCATCCTGTAATGCCAGGTTTTGGAACCATCGGCATTTTCTTTCACTTCGACACGCACACCATTGGAAAAAACTTTGTATTTCCTGTCAAAGGTCACATACATATCCACGGTGAGCCGGTCAGTGATATAAGGAAGCCAGCTCATGGGCCGGTGTGTCCATACCTGTTTTCTCTTGATGCCACGCGGATCATCCCACCCGGAAAAATAAAGAACGGACGGGGATTTGGCCTTGTAATCGAAAATGATTTCGTGGAGACTGTCGTATTGGTTAATGAATGATGTGTAAATAATCACCTGGTCATTGTCAGAACGGTATTTAACCGGTACTTTATCAATAGTAATCGAATTAAACCGGATATCAGGAACATAAAAAGTTATCGAGTCCAGCTGATGCCGTAATGGTTTAAAGGTAAAAGCCGCATTACCTTCAACAGTTTGAGTGTAGGGATCAATTTTGATATGTGCATTGAGATGAGTGGCGTCGATCATCCTTTCGCCAGGCCATTTACCGGCATCATAATGATAAGAGATAATTTTCTCCTGAGAAAAACTGCTTAGGGAGGAAATCAGTAATAGAATCACTACACATTTGGCATTATTCCTTCGATAATTCATTCTTAAAATGATTATAAGTGGGTCACAAATTTAGCATATTCCGGATTAATTGTTATTGGGGAATCAACCATTTCAATGTAATTTAAACAATTTTAACCACGAAGTATCACAGAGGAAAAACGGAGTAAAACGGAGGATGAATGATTGAATCTGATCTTACGGAGAGAATAATTCGATGCGCTTTAAATGTTCATTCAAAACTTGGTCCTGGTTTGCTAGAGTCATCGTATGAAGAATGTCTGAACTATGAATTAGTAAAAGAAGGAATGAATGTTGAAAAACAAAAACCTCTTCCATTGATATATAAAGGTATTAAGTTAGAGATTGGTTATAGAGTGGATTTATTTGTTGAAGACAAAGTGATTATAGAGGTGAAGGCAGTTGAAACCTTTAATGAAGTGCATCTAGCACAGGTCATTACTTACTTAAAATTATCAGGATGCAAAGTTGGGCTACTGATAAATTTCAACGTTAAGCACCTTCGTAATGGAATAAAACGTGTGATTGTATAGTCCCTCTGTGTTCCTCCATATATACCTCCGTGTCCCTCCGTGGTTAAAAAATTAGTAAATCTCCCATATCATTTGTACCCGATAGCTGCATATCCTACCCAATGGCGGATATTTGCGGGGGCTGTCACACCCATGCGGATATCATCAACTTTAATTTGCTTATGATCAATGCTTGTTGCATAGCCGACAGGTATACCTGTGAGCTCGTCCTGCCTTAACAGGTAAGCCAGGTAGTATGATGTAAGAAGCCCCACAGGTATTGAGTATCTTCCGCACCATGTCCATGTATACTTTTTATAATCCTTTTCATCGACCGTGAGGGTTGTAAATTTCCTGACATGTTCAGGTGTAATTTTCCCGGAGATGGTGTTGATGATCTCCCATTCATGCTGAACAGCCGCAATATATCCTGAGGTATCAGCGCCGAAAAAGGCATAGTTGCTTCCTCCCCAGTCCTGGTCACCATAATGCACGGCATCACTGCTGATGGCTATGGCATAATCCTCACCCCATGTCCAGTTTCTTTTCTGAGTAACTTTTTGAATTGCTGCTGCCAGAGCATGCGCAATTTCATTCGCTCTGTCATAATTCATATATGGAACCAGGATAGGGACAATTTCCACATCCGGGTGATAGTACTGAATGAAAGGCACTAGGGCTTCTATTGAATGTTCTATGCTTTGCATGGAATCATTGACCTGGTATGTCTCAGGTGGCAGCTCTTTAATTATTTTTTCTCTTAACGTTGACACCGGAACATTACCCTTTGGTTCTTTCCACGAGGAGTAGCTGTCGAAGATGATCTGGTTTTCAAGATTAAGTTGCTTGGCTTTATGTGCCACACCGAAGAGAATGATGGTTTTTGCTTTCAGGTTTTTTAAAACAGCCGGATAGAGGTATCCAACATAAGTGTAATCATCATGAGGGCAAATCACGGTTTTCCAGGTATAATTATCAGCGATGTGAGCATCAGCTAATGTTTTTTGAAATAGTTTTCCTTGTTCCCTGCCGATTCTTGTCATGATGCTGTCCATTTGCCAGCTAAATGTGGCAAAGCCGACAGTATCGACAGGCTGGCGGATCCCGGGAGCTTGTGCCAAAGAGATATCAGTCAAATAGGCATGTCCCCAAAGCACAAAAACAGTAAAAACTAATATACGGTGCAGGTTGTGACGTCTCATTTTCGGTCAGATCCTTTTAATGAAAATTATTTTATCGGGTCACAGGACAGGTACAATATTACATTTTTTTTTCCTTGATAGTTAATGCAGCTTAGTCACTTGACCCGCATCTTTGTGGCTGGAAAAATAATTGCAATAACAAATTCGTGTCAGAAAATTAAAAAAAATCGTAAATTGCATTATTCAAATTTTTTAAAAAATGAAAAAGAAATGTTATTATCTCGCGGGACCATTAATCCTTCTGGCGGGATTTTATTATCTGGTTTTCATAAATAATTCTGATACAGAAAATAAAAGTGATTTTGCAAAGCCGGTTACGGATGAATTATATCGTTTGTCCAGAGGAGAATTTGCATTGTACAATGCACAATATGAGTATGAAAAAATACGGGATCCTCAAATAAACGCCATTCCTGATCATATCAAGGCAGATGAACTGGCTTTTGCCTCCACGTTACCCAAGAAGGAAACATCAGAAAGAACCCAGCTATGGGACCACAGAGGACCTTTTAATGTCGGTGGCAGAATGTTATGCATGGCTTTCGATGTGGAAGATGAAAATATTATTCTGGCGGGAAGCGCTTCAGGAGGCATGTGGCGTACCACTACAGGAGGTAATGTATGGTACAAGGTGACTCCTCCCAATACAGAGCAGAGTGCTACGGCTCTTGCGCAAGATACCAGACCGGGAAAAACAGACATCTGGTATTACGGTACGGGAGAAATTTTAAGTACCACCGATCGCAATGTAAGTACGAATGTAAGAACGATTGGGATTGGGAATGGTATTTTTAAGTCGACAGATAACGGAGAGACATGGCAACCCCTGCCTTCAACCCAGGGAGGGACGCCAGGAACACTTGAAAAAGTATTCCAGGGTGTCTGGCGGATAGTGACCGATCCCACTGTTCCTGATAAAGATATGGTCTATGCTGCCTGTTATGGTGCCATCATGCGATCGGTGGATGGAGGTAATACCTGGACTATCACCCTAGGTGATCTGACCAATAATTCCTTTGCAACAGATATAGCCATAACCTCAGATGGCGTTCTTTATGCTGCCCTGAGTTCTTTTACAACCTCCATCATGCGGCCTCAAAAAGCGGGCGTATGGCGTTCGGAAGATGGGATCCACTGGATCAATATCACTCCTGCCGGTTTTCCGGATCTTTATCGCAGAATGCAACTGGCTGTGGCACCATCCAATGAAAAAGTGGTATATCTGATGACAGAATCACCATCTTCCATTCATATACCTTATTCCGGAATTTTTAACTCTGATAATTACTTCTGGAAATACACCTATAATATTCAGGCCGATTCGGGTACCTGGGAAAACAGGACAGAGAATATGTTCGGGAATGGCCACGGAGACTTTCTGAGTTATCCGAACTCGTTTATATCCTATGGAGGTTACACATTTACCCTGGGTGTTAAACCCGATGATGAGAATGTGGTTTTTACCGGCGGGATGAGTCTATTCCGGACCACAAACGGATTTTTTGACACGTTGCAGACATCCTGGATTGGCGGTGATCCCTATGATATGGATTCGCTGCATATGCTTCACCCCGATGTACATGCATTCGCTTTCCATCCCTCAAATCCTGATGCTTTATATGTAGCATGTGACGGCGGAATTGTATTTACAGAAGATTGTTTAGCTGAAAACGTATCCTGGACCCGTTTAAACAATTATCTGTGTACGTCCCAATTTTACTCAGTAGCTATAGATCATGCAGGTAATGGCGATGATATCATCCTGGGAGGACTTCAAGATAACAACTGGTACTATACATTCACAAATGCACCGGGTGATTACTGGTTTCAAAGCGTTGATCTCTATTACGATGGCTTTTCAAGCAGGATTGCTGATAACCACGATTTTGCGGTCATATCAGCCTATAGCGGTAATATCTGGACACATTTATTCGATGAGAACAACCACCCTAAAGATATTTTCTATCAAACACCTGATACACTTCTGAGCTATTATGATCCCACCATTGGTGCAAATCCGATCTTCCCCTTCTATTGCAATTTTATACTGGACCCCGTGTCGAATGAAACATTTTATCTACCAACAATAAACAGCATCTGGAGAAAAGATAACATGAAAGCTGCTTCACAGGATACTTCCCTCCGAAATGCAGGATGGTCGAAATTAAATCATATTGACCTGAGCGAATCTGTTGAGATATCAGCCCTCAACATATCCCTCAATCCTCCAAACCGACTTTATTATGGAACCAACAATGGACATTTGTACAAATTAGACGACGCAAATACAGGAGATCCTTACCCAATCGAAATTACAGGAGAAAACTTCCCTTTCAACGCTTTTGTAGCCTGTATCGATGTGGATCCGGCAAATGCAGATAGGATATTTACGGTTTTTTCAAATTATCGTGTTAAAAGTATCTATTATTCCGATGACGGGGGAATGAACTGGACGCATGTCAGCGGAAATCTGGAACAGTATCCGGATGGAAGCGGTGCCGGGCCGTCTGTACGATGGGTGAAAACGTTAAACTACGATGAGCATACCGTTTATTTTGCAGGAACTAGTACCGGACTTTATTCTACCATTTCCCTGAATGGAGATCAAACCGTGTGGGCACAGGAAGGATCCAATTCGATTGGATATATTATGGTGGATATGATCGACGCACGTGAATCAGACGGATTTATTGCTATTGCCACACAGGGCAATGGAATTTATAGTACTTACTATGATCCGGCAGCAGCCACCGGAGACAAAACTGAATCAACCAGTTTAAATTTTAATTGTTATCCGGATCCTTTTAAGCATCATGCCACGATTGAAATGGAGCTGAACAAACCTGCTCTGGTGGAGATCGGATTATTGAACATTCAAGGACAAGTGGTTAAGGATTTGTATAAGAGAAACTGTCCCAAAGGAACCCTCTATCTTAAAATAGATGGAAGCGATCTATCATCGGGGATTTATTTTATCAGAGCCAGGATTAATGAGCTGGTGAATGTCCGGAAAGTCATTGTAATGGATTAGCTTATACCAGAACTTTTTATAGTAAAGGGTTGTTTTTTCATTTTATACCTAAATTAACCATCATGAAAAAAATCTATTTTTTCCTGAGCGTAGTGATGTTACTCCCCTTTATCATACAGGCACAGTGGAGTAATGATCCAATGACTAACCTGGAGATCAAGAACTCCGGTGACTGGGAAGCAGTTCCTCATATCATTTCAGATGAGGGTGGATGCAGCTACATTTCCTGGTTCTCTGGTCTTGATCTGAACTTTAATGTGTATATGCAACGCCTGGATGCAGAAGGGAATAAGCTATGGGGTGAAGACGGTTTGTTGCTCAGCGACCACATAACAGACACATGGGTAACCGATTACAGCTTGACCATGGACCTTCAGGGAAATGCCGTATTAGCCACTCAGGATTTACGCACCGGCAACAGCAATGTTTTTGTATACAGGATGTCACCCGGAGGTGATTTGCTCTGGGGAGAGGATGGCCTGGCCATAAGCGATAACCTCGACTTCAATCCCTACCCAAAAGCACTGGTGACCGAATCAGGTGATATTATTTTTTCTTGGACACAGACCCCGTATGATACCACCCAGCCTTCAAGGATTGTGCTACAAAAGGTCACACCCGATGGGACAAAACAATGGGGCGACGGTATTGTCCTGCAGGATACCCTGCTTTACTTTTTTGACAGGATCCTGTTAACCGATGATGGCAATCTTCTGGTAGTATGGCAATATATGAGTCTTCCTCAGAATATTGTCCCGGGAGCACCCAACTATTACCATATCCGTGCACAGAAATTCAATATGGATGGCAGTGCCATCTGGCCTTCCCCTGTTCAGGTTGATACCGGGAATATGATGGATTTTCCTACTTTCTATACCACCACCCACCTGGCACCTGATGGAGAAGGCGGTGTGTTTATTTGCTGGATGACACCAATTTCTTCGACCAAGATTTCTGTTTTTATTCAGCGCCTTGATCAGGATGGGGGTTGGATATATGAAACGGGTCCATTGCAGGCCAGTGCCAATCCGGAGCATGATCAGGTCGAGCCTGTCGTGACAAAACTTCCGGATGACCAGCACCTCTATCTTTTTTGGAGGGAAATTTACTATGATAATATAAATTTGCGATATAGATACAGTGTATACGGACAGAAGCTTACCCCTGAAGGAGAAAGGATCTGGGGTGATCAGGGAAAACAATTTAATGACTTTGTTGAGGATTCAACATATTTCGATCTCGTAGTCAAACCTGGCAGCGATAATGACATGGCTATTTTTTATGCTCTTGAATACCTGTATATTCAGCCTTCCGATACGGCTATCAGGAACCATATATTCGCTTTCCGCATTGATTCCGACGGTCAGAATCTCTGGGGAGGGCAGCAGATTCTTTTATCGGGAACCGATGGGGAGAAATATGATATTGATGGTGGTGATTTTGCTAATGATCAATGGATCGTTGTCTGGAATGAAATGCGGGGTGAAACCGGAACTGAGTCCGATTTTGGTATCTATGCCCAGAACATACGAACGGATGGGTCATTGGGACCGGTTGCAATCCAGGAGGGTTCTTTAAATAAAACGATGCTGAGAGTTTATCCAAATCCAGTTACTGAGAAAACAACAATTGAACTTTTCCTTTCTGAAACTTCTGATTGTGAAGTATCTCTTTACAATATGCAGGGACAATATGTTTCTTGTCTTTTTATCGGACGTTTACCAGGTGGAAAGCATTTAACCAGCCTCGCTGGAACATCTCTTTTACCGGGGGTATACTGTGTTCATGCCCGGATAGGTGATACTGTTAAAAATGAGAAAATACTGATCATCCAGTAAATAAATTTGTTATTTGAAATTGTTGTCAATCAAGCGGTTTTATTAGTAATTTCGGATACTCAGTAAAAAAGTAGTACTTAATAATCTTATCATGAAAAATTTTTTCGTATTGATCATTTTATCCCTCTTCACAATCAGTCTGAATTCGCAAACTATAAATATTGATCCCGACACGCTGGAGGCGACACTTAATGTGAATAGCACTGTTACGGTTCACACCATCCTTTCGAATACGGGCAGCGACACGCTTACCTTCGCCTTTCCCGGTTATGGACAACGGGCTTGGGGTGGACCGGATGAATTTGGTTATTACTGGATCGACAGCGATGAAGAGGGCGGACCACCATGGGAATACAATGATATATCTGAAACAGGTTCACTTGTGGTAGGTATTGAAGATGATAACACAGTAGGACCATTCGAATTCGGCTTTGAATTTCCGTTTTACGGAGAAACAAAATCGCTTTTCTGGATCAACTCCAATGGATGCATTACTTTCACCGATCAGGAAATGCCTTATATCAACGATTCGATACCAACCAACAGCGACCTTGTCAGCTTCATAGCCTGGTTCTGGGATGACCTGAAACCTGTTGAGGGCTTGTCGAAGGTATATATAAAGCATTTTGATATGTATGTCATCATCCAGTTCAATAAATTCGTGCAGTACCTGGGCTCCGAAAGTTATATTTTTGGACAGGTGGTGATGAAATCAAACGGGGATATCCTTTTGAAATACCGGCATATTACCGGTGAATTCAATTCGTCGGCAGGGACGGTAGGTATACAATCACCTGATCCAGGCGTGGGCCTTCAAGTCGTTTGTGATGCTCCTTATCTCCACCCTGAGATGATTGTTCGTTTCGACTACCCCCGCACCTTTATAACATCTGTTGAGCCGGCATCGGCTTATCTTTTACCAGGTACCCAGGAAACGATATGGATAACCTATTGTTCTGAAGGTTATGAGCATGGGACCTATACAGCCAATCTCAGATGCGTGTCGAATGACCCTGTAAATCCTGAGACATATATTTACAATATCATGCATGTGGTAGCACCGGAACCGGCAGGATTCAAAGGCTACGTCACTGATGCAGCTTCAGGAGAAGCAATAAACGATGTAAAGGTCATTGCCGGCGAACAATACGTTTATACCAATGCTTCAGGATATTATGAGTTGCCACTGGAACATGGCACGTATACAGTTAAATTTTCAAGAGAAGGTTATGAAACCCTTATCGTAGAGGACACCGTGGCTGTACCGGGCTATTCGACACTGGATGTGGAATTGTCAGGATATTACTTTATTGTTGGCCGTGTATGGGCCGGCGAGAACTGGCTGGAAACAGGATTCGCATACGGTTTTAAGATGCTGGAAGGTTATGTGGTAGATGTATATGCCGAAATGATAGCTGGTGAGGGTTACTATGAGTTCAGCGGGCTGACGGCAGCACAGTATATAATTAAAGCTGAACCAAGCCCAAATTCAGCCTATTATGGCCTTTACCTTCCGACGTATTATGGCGATGTCCTTCATTGGGAGGATGCAACGGTCATTAACCTGACACAAAATACCGACGGTGTTCATATCCACCTTGTGCCTGTAAGCATCCCTCCGCAGGGACCCGGATCAATAAGCGGTCAGATCCTGACCGGAGCCTTCACCCCCACAGCGGCAAATATCCCGGTCATACTACAGTCTGCCACCACCGACTTCGTGGCAATGAACTACTCCGGCAGCGACGGGTCATTCTATTTTTCAAACCTTGCATTCGACACTTACAAGCTCTTTGCCGAAATACCCGGCAAGTCCATTGTACCTATGTCTATCGTGCTTGATGAGGGAAATACCACGGTCAGCGACATAACCATGATGATACTCGATGAATCCATCATTTTCGTGGGTATCAATGATCCGGATATGTCAGGCACATATTCTTCGGTATATCCAAATCCAGCCACCGACAGAATATCCTTAGACTATCAAATGAAGTCACCATCTGTTCTGACCGTATCTCTTCTGGATCACACAGGAAGAATGATCACCAGCAGGGCAATATCATGTGATGCCTCCGGGAATATATCGCTGGATATCAGAGATTTACCTGCAGGAATATATTATGTAAGGCTCATGACTCACCAGGGTGGTCAGTCAGTGAAGATGTTCAGCAAAGTCAGCCGAAATTAAGCGGCCACTTTCTTCTGAAAGCCAAGGACCCATCCGATAATACCTCCGATGATCCCGCCAAAAGCGGTGTTGACTATAATATCCACAATGATCGAAGTAGGGGTGTAGAGGTTCATACAGGCAAGTAAATAGAAGTCCATTGACAGGATGATCAGGAAAGTCACCAGCATCCCTCCAAGCAACCCTTTAACGATTGTTTTTATCCCTGCCCAGCGTTGGAAAATGAATGCCAGCAGAAACGCATTAGCCAGGTTAGCTATTATCATAAGAATAATGTTGGGCATTTCTCTCATCAGCCCAGCATATTGCGTTGTGTTGGCTTCATAATAGTTCATCAGCAGGACGCCGAATATCAGCCAGCCAAGGAAGAAGGAAACGATGCCGCCCACAAGGGTAGCGATGATAAGTCTTGTGTTCATAGGTTTAAAGTTTTTTGGTTAACACTTGCAAGATAATACTTTTTTTTAAATAATGAGTATTTATTTTGACGGAAATCATCCGGAAACTACATTTTTTCCCAACCTTCAGAAGCATGTTCGGCAAAGATTAATCATAAAGCACAATCACCATTTATGTTTTACGATTTTAGTCGTATAAAAAGCATTTCCCTCATGAATACAAAGGATATAAACGCCATTCATTAAATTGGCAATAGAAATATCATGCAAATTACCAACTTGAAGCTGTCCGGTCTGTAACTGTTCTCCCAGGATATCATAAATAGCATATTCGGTTTTATTGGACATCGTTTTATATTTCAACATGAAATGATCCTGTGCGGGATTGGGATAAACGTATGGCTGCTTTGAAATGTCCTTTTTGTGTTCCACCTCTGAAAAGCTGCTCCCGCATGGCGTACTATCATTCAGAAACGCCTGCCTGATCACATCTATGCGTTGCTTCATAACTTCTATTGCCGCATGTTGGTCTGGGTTAATATAATCCCTGCCGAACACGAATGCAATGTCGAGTTCCTGTTTTTCCGAAGTCTTGAAAGTAAAAGGCCCCATGATACTCACACCTTCCACATCATCAGGAACTAAACCGGCTGTTTCTTGTGTCCAGTCAACAGGTCCGTTGGGCAAAACACATCCACAGCCCCAGTTTAATGCATCGGTTGTTCCAGGGTACATAAAACGACATGATGGTCCATAAGCTCCTCCCTCCGGACGACCATTTCCACCGTACAACACGTTTACTGAGTCTTTCCAGATTCCATTTAATAATAAATAATAGGAATCAGCAAAATATGGCCATAAATTATAAAAATCACTCTGCAGGCCTATAAATCCGGTCATGCCATACCGTTCATTATCAACGATGTCATCATTGAAGTTAAGTCCATTTATGCTTTCATTACACAACTGATTTCCATCCAAATCAGTTTTAGGATTATCAGAACCATCAGGATCAATAAAAGGTCCTCCAAGAATTGTGGTGGACTGTGCAGGTGGATTAAGCCCGTAGGCAATAATTTCACCATTGCCATCAACCGAAGTCCCGTTATAGACAAAAAATGAGTTTCTCGAAACATCTGAACCGATATAATCATCTCCACTGATACCAATATCCATATCCGTCAAGACGCCGATATAAGTATTATAGTAAGTTGTTGGAGAATGGTTAATAATATTATAATGTAAAAATATTGAATTATAGAAAGAGGAGTCTTGAGGGCAGTCAAATCCATAAGCCATTCCATGAATTTCGATACCTAATTTTTCTCCGTAAGAGGCTTGATGTTCACACCTGTCATCATTAAAAATGAAAAAGATCGCCTGGTCTCCTTTTATTAGTGGATAATCTCCATCTAAAGGATTGTATAATCCATCTTTAGTTCGATTAAAAAACGGAGCCAACTGAGAAGCCTGACCTATCGAAGTATCGCCGTTTCCTGGCCATGTCCGTATTTCTTCAATTGGATTATAGTCTTCCTCCCACCAGTGAGCTTTATGATAATCGATATCTGGTTTATTCAGTTTCCATACACGATTCCATAGGCTGTCATAAGTGATTGAATAATAGATACTATCAGTAACCGGTCCTGGTTTGAAATCAAAATAATTATAATAAAAGTAAGGGAATCCCCGATGCCATTCTGCCGCCAAATGTAGATTTCCTATCTCATCCAGACCCCCTATCCAAAATGATGTTGAAAATAAAGTGCCTTTACCACTGCCTCTGGGAATTTCGCAGGAGTGTAATTCTGGTTCTGCGGAATTCCATTTGTAATCCCAGAAATGTTCTCCGAAAGCATTTATCCTTGCCTTATAATTATTGATATCAAGGAAGGCGAAGTTTTTATTTTCAACGGTGATATATAAATAAGCCAGTTCAGAAAACAAACCATTATTAACATCTAATATTTTGTAACTGATGGTGTCAACTCCTGAAAAATAAAAGTAGGATGTATATGTAATGCAGCTATCATTGAAACTTTTAATTCCATTGCCAGGTACATAAACCGCAAAAATTTTAATTGTATGACCATATTGACCATAATCATTGACAAGTACATTAATTGTAACGGGGTACTCGACATAGGTAGCGGCATAATCATTGGCAGCTACCGGAGGTTTTTCCTGGGCAATAGCCAGCGAATACACTAACATTAGATAGGCCAGCAGAAAAACCGGAGTATAATTGATACCACAAATTTTCATTTTATAACCACCTTTCTGGATATTAGATCATTGTCGGTTATTATTTGCAACAAATAGATGTTTTTCGAAAAGGAATGAACATCGATGATACGAGTGAATTTTCCTTCAGCCTTTTTAAATTCACTCGAATAGACCACCTCACCTTTTAATGAGATAAGCCTGATAAACAAATCCTTTTCATCCCTTAAATGGAATGAAAGAAATAGTTTTTCATTGGATGGATTAGGAAAAACAGAGAGATCCTGAATCGTTGCCCACCTATCAATTCCGGTATTTGAAGATGTATAGCAAGCTTCCCAGCCGTCATATACTATGGAATAATCAGCCAAAAACCGGATCAGCATTTTACCATTGCCGGCAACAACCGGATCAGGAATCTCAAATCCTGTGCATCGTGCAAGCAATGTAGCCGGAGTTGTGGTGGGATCATAGATCTCAACCTTGTCATAATTGTGTTCCAATTCAAACTTTAAGAAGTTAAGTTGAATAATCTTCTTATCTATCGGTTCAATAAGCCAGTAACATTCGGTGTCATTAATATATTTTTTTAATCCGCTACCATCGCCAAGAGTATCAGTTTCACGAGTCAAATATGTTGTGTCATGGCAATAAACCGGAAACACAGAGTTGTATTTAATCCTCCAGCCCTTTCCTGTGATGCTGTCGTTGGAGGAGAAATTAATAAGTATCTTATCTCCTGTTGATTGCATAGGTGGGGGTGTCGTATGACCTGAAAACATGCCGAGCACAGGATCATTTTCCGTTGCACCGTTATAAATGGTTACAACATCTTTATCCGTCTCCGTATTCAGTGAGATAAACCTTAAGTCGATGGATGAAACAGAATCATGTTCATTATCTTTTGGTGCGATTAACCATTTGCATTCTGTATTGTTGGTATATTGATATGGCCCGCTGCAATCCTCAAAGGATAAGGCAAGGGAAGTAACTGTAGTTAATGAATCGCAGAATGGCTCTGATCTGCCGTAATAGGTAGCCTGCCAGCCGGAAGCAGTAGTGCTGTCGTCAGATGTAAAAACCAAAAGTAACTTGTTGTTTTCTGTAGTTATTACATCAGGTATGGATGAACCCGAAAACGTCCTGATAATAGGATCAGAAATCGTTGCACCATTATAAACGGTAAGAAAATCATGATCGGGTTCTGTGTCAAGATAGGTAAATTTCAGCTCGATATTATTGATCGATGTATCTTCAGGTGAGATGAGCCATCTGCAGCTTGAATTGTCAGGATAATCCTTTGGTCCGCTGCCATCTTCAAAAGAACCAAACTTCATTTTCAGGGTATCCGTACCATCGCAATAATAAGGATATTCTCCTTGTGGATAAATGTTAATAACCGCATTCTGATCAGAAGTGAAATTATATCCACCGGGATTAAGATTATCGAGATAAAAATAGCCATTACAATCGCCGCTCCATCCCCAATTAAAATGGAAGAAATCATCACCTTGGTATCCGTCACAAACAAATGAATGTCCTGACCAGCCATAGGATCCTTTGTATATCATTGGCTTGTGATTGTCGAGGTTGTCTTTAAGAAGTTCCTTCCAATTTTCAGTGGTGTCTTTTTTGATAAACAGGATTTCGGGTGAGTAGTTAAAATAGGTGACCAGGGCATCAACTGTTTTCTCAGTTGTTGTTCCCGAAGATTGAGAGCCGTAATTCATATCTGTAGCGACACCACAATGAAATATCAATTCGGCAATGGCAGGATTGCTTTCATTGTAAATAAAGTTGAGCATTTGATCCCATTTGTATTCCGTATTCTCAAAGTCGGCAGAAATAAGACCATAGGTTGGGCTTACATAACCGTGTGAGCCTGTGCCTTTCAGAGGGTACCTGAAATAATACATGACCTGGGCCATGGCGACTGCCACACATCCGGCAGGAGCATGTCCATCAATACCGGCTGAATCTGCCGGGCACATCTCATTATAATAGTTATTCTGACTCCAGGTTGCGGTGAGTAGAGGATTGACTGTTGTCAATTTAACACGATACCCGTATGAATTAAAAGTGTCCGACGAATAATAATCCCAGGTATCTTTTATGGCTTTTGTCGATGAAAGTCCTTTTTCTCTTGCATTGAGGATTTGCTGCTCATAATTATTCATCCACTCCGTAAAGGCAATATTTTGATTTTCCGGGATATAGGGATTGTCAAATGAGTAACCCAAAACCGGGTATACGTTATCTTCGGATGATACAATGATAAAGCCATGACCACTAAAAGAAAAAACATAATAAGTAGCTCTTCCATCGGCATATTTAATGAATGAATTTGAAATCCTTAGTGAAAAGTAATCCACCTTGCTAACCTGGTCTATCCTTTCAAAATAAAAATTAATGGCCATTTTTTTAGCAGTCAGGGAGTCGACGGGATTTGCAAAAAGGGGATAGGAATTAATAAGTGTATAAATTATAACCAATGAAGTAATAAAAGATCTCATTAAGATATCTGTATACAAGTAAGATATAAAATTACAAAATAATGATCTTATATGCTATTATTAAGAATAATAAAAAATCACCCACGACTTAAGTCGTGGGTGAGATAAATAGGTTAAAATGTGTTATATTTGTGATTATTTCGCCCTAATTATATCCTAATCATGAAAAAGACATCACTCATTCTTACTTTCATTTTAGCACCGATTACATACTGTCTTTCCCAAAATTACCAATGTGTTTATGAGGGAGGGGAATTCGATTACATCGACCAGGCCAATAACATTAAAGCCATCCGTATCGATTCTGTCACAACAATTGGAACCAACATATATTATCATAATTTTTGTACGATACGCCTCAGTACGGAGTTCCCGTGGTGCTATAGTCCATATAGTGCTTCATGGATTGGAAAGTACGTTGTTGTCGATCCCGACGGTTATAACTATTTTTTCAACATCGATGAAGATACCATCAAGATCAACACCCTGGCCGTTTTAAATGAAAATTGGATTTGTTACCGATTTGATAATAATGATTATGTCGAAGCCACGGTTGTTTCAATCGATACCCTCTCCTTCATTGGAATTACCGATACGGTTAAAACCATTCAATTCCAGGCGAAAGATGGTTCGGGTAATCCCATGAGTCATCCTGTCAATGATTACCAATTAAAACTCAGTAAGGAGCATGGGTTGATTCAACTGGTCAATTTCATTGTTTTTCCCGACCTGTGGACTTCATGGCCCAACGAGGATTACCTTGAATCGTTCATGCTGTGTGGTATGAGCAATCCCCAAATAGGCAGGACGAACATCACCTTTAGAGAGGTTATTGATTATGATGTTGGCGATGAGTTTCACATATCTGAATATTTTCACGCATCGAATTCGCCACCTTATTATGTGACAGATAACATTTTAGCTATCCTTAAAGTGATCGATAAGATGAATTCTCCCGGTGAGGATACAGTATTTTATACATATCACAGGATAATGAGTCATTCCCGTGAATCAACCGATACCAGTTTTGTCGATATTTACAACGACACCATTGTTGAAACGATCAATTTTAATTCGCAGGAAGCCATTGATTTTTCTTATCTGCCCGATGAATCCGTGATCCCTGGCAATGACATAGGCATCTATTTCATGAGAATGATCAAACCGGATGTAGCCAATGGCCGGACTGAAAAAATCGCATCTTCTACGGGTTGGTATGGATTTTATGAAGACACTTGCTGGACTGAAATTTCGTGGGACGGTTGTTTTCCTGACTACGAGTATATCCAGGGATGCGGTGGCCCCTATTATTGGTGTGTTTTCGGTTTCAATGAAGAAAGAAGACAATTATTATTTTTTCAAAAGGGTGAGGAAATATGGGGTACACCCCTTGATCCCAGTGTTATTCTCGGGATTGATAACACGATGTTGGACGGAGAGTGTCATGTAACGATCGTTCCTAATCCCATGCATAATGAAGCTGTCATAAAGATTGAAGATGGAACGGATTTCCCGTACCTGATTGAATTCTATGATGTTCTGGGTAATAGATTGGCTGAAATGGATGTGCCTTCTGTAAGTACACCCCTTCCGGGTACAATCCTGAAACCCGGCATCTATATTTATACCCTTACCGGCCAACACGGTTCCGTCATATCAGGTAAACTAATAGTTCAATAAGGTCGTGCGATAATGAATTTATATATCTCACCCATGACTTAAGTCATGGGATTATGACTTAAGTCGTGGGCTAATAGCCTATTTAATTCATCAATAATTTTTTAATTTTGCCTCTTACTCCATCTCAAATTATATTTTCAATGAACCTGACCGATTTCCAGAACGCGATCCTCCGGGGCATTCCTGATGGGCTTCCCCATCCAAAGCCCTTTGATCCTGAGATTAATCACGCACCAGTCCGAAAGGATATTCTTACATCTGAAGAAAAGAAACTGGCTCTCCGTAATGCACTGCGCTATTTTGATAAAAAGCATCATGCTATACTCGCTCCGGAGTTTGCAGAAGAATTGAAGAGACACGGCAGGATATACATGTACCGCTTCCGGCCGGAATATAAAATCATGGCAAGACCGCTGAGTGATTACCCACATAGGTCAATACAAGCTGCTGCCATCATGCTCATGATCTCCAACAACCTCGATGAAGCAGTCGCCCAGCACTCACATGAGCTGATCACCTATGGCGGCAATGGCGCGGTGTTCCAGAACTGGGCGCAATATCTGCTGACGATGAAATACCTGGCTGTGATGACAGATGAGCAGACTTTGGCCATATATTCCGGCCATCCGCTTGGCTTGTTCCCATCCCATAAAGAAGCTCCCCGTGTGGTGGTCACAAATGGCATGGTCATACCTAATTATTCCTCCAAAGATGATTATGAACGCTTCAATGCACTTGGTGTATCGCAGTATGGCCAGATGACAGCCGGATCATACATGTATATTGGTCCGCAGGGCATCGTTCACGGCACTACCATCACTGTGATGAATGCAGCACGCATGCTGAAAAAAGGTGATATAAGTGGAATGGTATTCGTCACATCCGGACTTGGCGGCATGTCGGGAGCACAGGCCAAAGCATCTGTCATTGCCGGCGCCATCGGTGTTATCGCCGAAGTCAATCCCAAAGCCATTAAAACACGTCACAGCCAGGGCTGGCTGGATGAGGTGTTCACGAACCTCGATAAGCTGATTGACCGCATTCACACTGCACGAACAAACAAAGAAGCTGTTTCATTGGGTTATCAGGGTAACGTGGTTGATTTGTGGGAAAAGCTTGTTTCCAAAGATTTCGATGTCGAGATGGGATCCGATCAAACCTCATTGCATAATCCCTATGCAGGTGGTTATTATCCTGCCGGTCTCACCTTTGATCAATCCAATGCAATGATGGCCCGGCAGCCTGAAAAGTTCAGGGAAGAAGTCCAGGAATCTTTACGGCGACAGGTGAAGGCCATCAACAAAGTATCAGAATGGGGGATGTATTTCTGGGATTATGGCAATGCTTTCCTTCTGGAATCGGGCAGGGCAGGTGCCGATATTTTCATGCCAGATGGCAGGTACAAGTATCCATCGTATGTTGAAGATATCATGGGTCCACTATTTTTTGACTATGGTTTCGGACCTTTCAGATGGGTTTGCACATCCTGTGATCCGAAGGATCTGGAGGTCACCGACTGTATTGCAGCTGATGTTCTGTCGGATATTGCCCAAATAGCTCCACCCGAAATTCTTGGACAATTAAACGATAATATTCACTGGATACGCGAAGCCAGGAAAAATAAAATGGTCGTCGGCTCGCAAGCACGCATCCTGTATGCCGATGCGGAAGGCAGGATAAGGATAGCAGAAGCATTTAACAAAGCTGTCAGAGATGGGATAGTCTCTGCTCCGATAGTTCTGGGAAGGGATCATCATGATGTGTCGGGCACCGATTCACCTTTCAGGGAAACAGCCAATATATACGATGGCTCACGTTTCACAGCTGATATGGCAGTCCAGAATGTGATTGGCGATGCCTTCCGTGGTGCAACATGGGTGTCGCTGCACAACGGTGGTGGTGTGGGCTGGGGTGAAGTGATCAACGGCGGCTTCGGTATGGTACTGGATGGAACTGATGATGCAACCCGTCGGCTTAAAATGATGCTCCACTGGGATGTGAATAACGGCATTGCACGCCGCAGCTGGGCACGGAATGAAGGCGCCATTTCATCCATACTACGGGCCATGCAGCAGGAATCCAGTCTTATAGTTACCATTCCAAATAAAGTTGATGATACTTTACTAAATGGTTTAGTATAAAATGGAGTAAGCTTCATTTTATCCCGCATTTCTTCACTGAAACATTCAAAATAGTAAAAATTTGTCCAAATTTTTTTGAATTTGATATTGTTCGTATTTTTGCGATATACGATAAACTAAAATTTTGCTTTTTCATTCATGAAAGTAATTCGGAGTGACCGTCTCAGATTATTACTGCCTCTCTTACTCTTGCCTGTCTGGATAATTTTATACCGGTATCTGAAACCTCTTACAGATTTTATTGTTTATGATGCCTTCGGAATGTTAGAAGGAAAACGCCTGACAGAGGCATTACGTTTTTTTCTTTATGAGTTTCCTAAGGTGCTCCTTCTATTGACCCTGATCATTTTTTTCGTTGGTATCATCCGGTCATATTTCTCTCCTGAGCGCACACGCAAATTTCTGGAAGGGAAATCGCATTTCACCGGCAACATTCTGGCAGGAGGTTTAGGCATTGTGACGCCATTCTGTTCATGTTCAGCCATTCCCTTATTCCTTGGATTTGTCGAATCAGGCGTACCTCTTGGTGTAACCTTTTCGTTCCTTATTGCAGCACCGATGATCAACGAAGTTGCAGTTGTCCTGTTATTCGGAATGTTTGGCTGGAAAACAGCCTTTATTTATGTCGGGATGGGACTGATAATAGCTATTCTTTCAGGCTGGGTGATAGGAAAACTGAGGCTTGAAAAATGGGTTGAAGATTGGGTATATGTTACAAAATTTGGCGGAAGTGCAGATGCCGAGGAAAAATTGAAATTTTCGGAAAGGATTCAGTATGGTCAAAATGCAGTAAAGGAAATCGTATCAAAAGTTTGGGTTTATATTGCTATTGGAATTGTAGTCGGAGCATTTGCCCATGGTTATGTTCCTGAAAATTTCATGGCATCGCTTATGGGCAAATCGGTATGGTATTCCGTTCCCATATCGGTGTTAATAGGCATACCTTTATATTCAAACGCTGCGGGCATAATCCCGATCGTGTCCGTATTAATAGAAAAAGGAGCATCTCTGGGTACCTCACTGGCATTCATGATGTCGGTAATCGGTTTATCACTTCCGGAAATCATTATTCTTAAAAAAGTGCTTAAATACCCGTTGATTTTCACTTTTATAGGTATTGTTGCCATTGGTATCATGATTGTTGGCTATTTATTTAACTTTATCTTTTAATAAAAGGAATATGACACATCCCGCAAGCACTGCATATACTGATAATGAAATACAAATAGCCAGATTTGCAAAGGCTTTGGGCCATCCGGCTCGAATTGTTATTATGAAACATCTGCTTTCACTCGACACTTGTTGCTTCAGTGAAATACTGAAAGAACTTCCTATTGCCCAGGCTACAGTTTCACAACATCTGAATGAATTAAAGGAAGCCGGCCTTATTCAGGGAAATATCGAGCCTCCCAAAGTAAAGTATTGTATCAACAGGGAAAATTGGGCTATCGCTCAAAAGTTGTTTTCTGAATTTATTGATCATTAAGAATTATAAAATTGTATCATTATGGAAATAAAAGTTTTAGGTACCGGTTGTGCCAATTGTAAAAATCTCGAAAAATTGACCCTTAAAGCACTTGACGAGATGGGAATGAACACCCCTGTTATAAAAGAAGAGGACATCATGAAGATCATGTCATATGGGGTAATGCGCACACCCGCATTGATCATTAATGAAAAGGTCGTTGTGTCAGGTCGTGTACCTTCGGTGAAAGAACTAAAAGAGATTATCGGCAGGGAAATTTAATGGATGAAATATGAAGGATGAAAAATGAAATATTAAACATTAAATTATAGCATATGAGAAAGTTTTTGATTTTGATAAGTCTGATGTTGTTCAGCTGTTTCAGTTTGGTGACGGTCGGTTCTATTAGTGTTCCAGGCAATAATAATCCTGTTCTGGAGGTTTATTATTTCCATGGTACATACCGATGTCCAACATGTCTCTCAATCGAGGAAAATACGATCAATACTATTGATACGTATTTCAAAAATGAATTGGACAATGGAACGATCAGGTTGAAAATATTGAACTTTGATGATAAGGAGAATAAAAGCCTTGTCGAGAAATACGAGGTATATGGATCTACATTGCTTTTGATAAAAATTGCTGACGGAAAGGAAATAAAAGAGGATATGACCAATTTTGCTTTCTCTTATTCACGGAATGAACGCGAAAAGTTTATCGGGGGCCTGAAGGATAAAATTACTGAAATGCTGAAATAGTATGCACTCTTTGCAATCGTTGCTGGATAACACAACTATTCCGGTTGTTTATGCTTTTCTGCTGGGATTGATGACCGCTATCAGCCCATGCCCGCTGGCGACGAATATTACAGCTATAGGGTACATCAGCAAAGACATTGATAACAGGGTAAAAATCTTCATAAATGGTTTGTTGTATACCCTGGGCCGCGCAATCAGTTATACCTCTTTAGGACTGATACTTTATTTTGGCGCCAGTAAGTTCCACGTTGCCCGATTTTTTCAAATTTATGGTGAGAAACTACTGGGACCTTTGCTCATCATATTCGGAATACTGTTGCTTAATGTGATCAGGATCAAGCTTCCGGGCTCAGGTAAATGGGCAGATAAATTCCAGCAAGTGAGTGGAAAAAACAGAAGCTGGAGTGCCTTATTCCTGGGGATCATCTTTGCACTGGCCTTTTGTCCATATAGCGGGGTGCTTTATTTTGGAATGCTGATACCTATGACCATTACCAGCCCATCAGGCCTTTATCTCCCCTTGGTTTTTGCTGTTGCCACCGGCTTACCTGTCATCATCATTGCATGGCTCCTTGCATACAGTATATCAAGTATAGGCAGTTTTTACAATAAACTCAGGGTCTTCGAAAAATGGTTCAGGATCGTGGTTGCTGCATTATTCATTGGTGTCGGCATCTATTATTCCATTATTTTTCTTTTATAAACTTACATTTATATGTAAAAATGAATATCAGGATTCTTATACTTTGCACCGGTAACAGCTGCCGCAGCCAGATGGCGGCAGGATTTTTAAAATCCTTTAAAAAAAATCTGGAAGTCTTTTCTGCCGGGACTGAACCCACTGCAGAGATCAACCCTTATGCTGTCAGGGTGATGCAAGAAAAGGGCATTGATATCAGTACGAACCGGCCTAGGAATGTTGATGAATTCACATCACAGCCATTTGATTACGTCATCACTGTATGTGACCATGCGAAAGAAACATGCCCGGTTTTTACAGGTCAGGTAAAGCACAGGCTTTATATTGGATTTGAAGATCCGACTGATTTCGCCGGCAGTGAGGAGGCAACAATGGCTGTTTACAGAGAGATACGCGATCAGATAGAAATCCAATTCAATAAGTTTTTGCAGGAACATTTAAAAGATTGACAATTATGGCATCCATTACAAAAAGATTATCCTTTCTTGACAGGTACCTCACATTATGGATATTCCTGGCGATGTTCGTCGGCGTCTTTTCAGGTTATTTCTTTCCTCTGATAAAGGATTTCTGGGGACAATTCCAGTCGGGAACAACTAATATTCCTATTGCCATTGGCTTGATCCTCATGATGTATCCGCCATTGGCAAAAGTCAGATATGAAGAAATGGGCGATGTTTTCCGGAATTATAAGATACTGTTTTTGTCCCTGATACAAAACTGGCTTATCGGGCCGGTTCTGATGTTTCTTCTGGCCATCATTTTTTTAAGGGGTTATCCCGAGTATATGGCGGGGCTGATTATCATTGGCCTGGCACGGTGCATAGCCATGGTCATCGTATGGAATGACCTGGCCAAGGGCGACAGGGAATATGCTGCCGGCCTGGTCGCATTTAATTCAATTTTCCAGGTAATTTTCTTCTCCTTTTATGCTTACGTTTTCCTCACCTTAGTTCCGTCATGGCTGGGAATTAAGACATTTACCGTGGACATCACGATCGGACAAATTGCCAAAAGCGTTTTTATTTATCTCGGCATTCCATTTCTGGCGGGCATCATCACCCGCTTTACATTGTTAAAGATCAAAAGTAAAGAATGGTATGAAAGACGGTTTATTCCGAAAATTAGTCCTGTCACACTCATTGCATTACTCTTTACTATTGTCGTCATGTTCTCGCTTAAAGGCGAGTATATTGTAAAAATTCCCCTTGATGTTGTGAGGATAGCTATACCATTGATCATTTATTTTGTGGTGATGTTTCTTGTCTCCTTTTTCATGGGAAAAAGAACAGGAGCAGGATATGCCAAAACCGTGACCATTTCGCTGACAGCGGCAAGCAATAATTTTGAGCTGGCAATAGCTGTGGCTGTGGCCGTTTTCGGGATCAACTCCGGCGAAGCCTTTGCAGCGGTTATCGGTCCATTGGTCGAAGTGCCTGTGATGATCGGGCTGGTTAACGTCGCCTTGGCTTTTCAGAAGAAATATTTCCCTGAATTCGGAATTAATAAAGCATGAGAAGAATATCTTCTGGATAACATTAAAAATCTCTGTGTGCCTCTGTGCACCTCTGTGTTACTTCGTGGTTATAATAAATAACCACAAAGGGTCACGGAGGACTATTTTATAACAGAGAACTTCTTAGTCACAACCTTTTCACCTATGACAAGCCTGATAAAATAGATGCCGGGCTGCAGTTCATCACTGTTTATTGTGGTTGTGTGCTCACCTGCCGGAAGGCTGCCAGGGTTGTTTTCAAGAATCATTTCTCCCATGAGGTTATAAACAGCCAGTTTAACCGTTTCTGTTTTCCTGAGGCTGAATGACAGAGCAGTTGAACCATGGGATGGATTGGGATAAATGTTAAGCTCATTGGCAACTGATCCATCCCTTATTGCATCAATAAGCGTCCAAAACTGGGTTATTTCCATTGAACCAAACTCTTGGCCCAGACGAAGGAGTATATCATAATCATCAAAAAGTCTATAGAATCCAATACCTTCACCACAACAAATGCCATCTCCACCTGTATCATGAATGATAAAGGCGAAACAATCAGATTCTAAATTGAATGTATCTTTCAGGAAATGATTTGCCTGTCCCGGGAACGGCCCCTTTGAATAGAGGATATCTCCGGATGAGTTGATAACCTCATAGGTCGTTTCCTCGGGTTTACCATCAAGTCTGAGATTTAGATATATAGGCCCCATATAGGCATTGGCAGAAACGAAACTGATGCCAATGGTGTCATTGTTCGGATACTGGTCAGGATTACCATTTGGATAATCAGAATAAATCTGAATAGTATTGTTGGGCTGGACATCAAAGCTGATTTCAGGAAGTGTGATGGCTTCTGTCTGGGGATAGCTAAGGTTCCCAGTCCATGCATATGTACTCAAAGGACCATTATTCACGTTATAGTTAAGACCGAGAGATAGAAGAGGGTCATTAGCATTGTTCCGGATAGTAATTATAGGGGAAAGCTTCCCGGTGCAATTTTCCTGTCCAATGTTATCAAGCCCGATAATTGAAGCATCATAGGCATAGGCTGCATTAAAATCCATCAGGTTCTTCTTTGTGCCTTGCAGCACCTCTTTGGATGTCACGTCCTGAACGAAAACCACCAGTTCGCAGTTTTCAGGTATCCATGATGGATTCAGCGAGAACGATTTATTTACAACCTGCGTATTGCCGCTGCCAAAGTTCAGCGCAGTACCATACTGGTTGGGAATCATCAGTCGTTCAACATAATTCAGCTCTGTAAGCCCCTGCCAGTTCTGAGCAATGTCCGACTGTGTAAGCACCATATGGAGAACCATGTTAGTACTGGAAACAGATGCTACTTTTTCAACAGTGACCGTAATGTCGAAATCAATTAATCCTGAATTAACACCCTGAACATCCAGAGTGAAAGAAGAAGCAATAGCGATCCTCTGGTTATATTTTGGGAGATAGTAGGAGTACATGCTCTGGGTTTGGTATCCTCCGACAACCTCCAAAACACCGTCGAAATGCGCTGTGGGATAGCTGGTCAAAGCGTAATAGACATCATTGCGGTAGTTGGAATAGGCATTTGCATAGGCATCACCGTTGTGATATTCGATGATAGCTACCTGTTTACCATTGGCAATGAGGTCATCAGCACCCAGTGCTGCTCCCGGGCAAAACTGACACCATGTGCCGGTGCCGATTTCAACGACCACCTTGTCGCGGGCTACTTGCTGGGCAATGGCAATTAGTGATATAAAAGTCAATGAGAAAATAAAACTGAGCTTTTTCAAAATGTTTCTAAGGGTTTGATTTGGTTGCTTATTCAAATAATGGATGATGTTCAAAATAAAGCAATAAGAGTAAATATGTTCTTCAAAAGTGGATGAATTTAAGTTATTTAATATGAATAATCCGGGTACTGGCCTGATTATGGCGTACAAAAATAATGTAAAATCACTTATCTGTTAAAATTTCATAAAGAATCGCAGATCTGTAAATAAATATAGGAAAATGTATAATTTTGTGTCTGAAAATGTTCTGTAATACTGTAAATAATGGTTTTATGAAGGAAATATTACTACTTATCGCTTGCACAGGTATTTTATCTTTAGCTGTCTCCTCCCAATCATTATCGCTATCATGGGAAGATGGAGATATACCTGATAAATCTGAATTTCCTATTTTGGTAAATCCACCGGTTGATGTGATTAATGCTTACATTTATATAAAGAATACCACAGGTGAAAGCATTGACATAAAGGTTAAAAAGATCGTACAGGATACTATGCCTGGTACGACCAATACTTTCTGCTGGGGTGGATCATGTTATCCTCCCACTACTTATGTTTCCCCTGGTTCGACGACGATCGGACCGGGTATAACCAATACGACTGATTTCAGCGGCGATTATTTCTGTAACGGAGTTCTGGGAACATCAAAGATCTGGTATGTGTTTTTTGATGAGCGCGACCCGAATGACAGCGCCAGCGTGCTGGTTAATTTTATTGCAGGATATGCCGGACTGACTGATGATCTTAAGAAGAAAATTGAACTTTCGGAAGCCTTTCCCAATCCTGCAAGCAATTCTACATCATTCAATTATTCATTGCCATCCGGGATAAAGAACGGCTCCCTTGTCGTTCGCAATCTCCTGGGATCAAAGGTTAAAGAAACAATTATTACAGGTCAGCAGGGCAAATTTGTCCTGAATACCTCTGATCTTCAAAAGGGTATTTATTTATATTCTTTGATCGTTGATAATCAAACCATTCTAACAAGGAAGCTCCTTGTAAACAGATGATATTTTATATAAGAGTCTCTTTGGCTAAAGAGGCTGTCTCTTAATCCGGGGCAGCCTTTTTGGTTTTAATGGATATCAAATTCCTTTTTTATGATATCTAAATAATCCAGCTTCTCCCAGGAAAAAAATTCTACTTTTTTAAATATTTTAGTTTCCCCGTTAATCACCTTCTTATTGGTATCGCTATTTTCATAATATACCTCTATCTCCTTCGAATAATGATCTCTTCCAAAATGCCCATAGGTAGTTGTCGCAAGGAAAATGGGATTTTTCAGCCCGAAGCGCTTAATGATCTGAAATGGTTTAAGCGGGAAGATTTTTTTTACTTTCTCTGATATTTCCCCGTCGGTCATTATATTACCCTGTCCGTTCCTGACATGGGCCGTATTAGCGGTATTGACATAAACACCAATCGGATCGGCGATGCCAATGGCATAGGCTAGCTGCACATGAATTTCATCCGCAACGCCGGCAGCGACAAGATTTTTAGCGATATGACGCGCTGCATAAGCTCCTGAACGGTCCACCTTGGAACAATCTTTTCCTGAAAATGCACCACCCCCATGTGCCCCTTTGCCACCATAAGTGTCGACAATAATCTTGCGGCCTGTAAGCCCTGTGTCACCATGAGGCCCTCCAATGACAAATTTACCGGTTGGATTTACATGAAGAATAAAATGGGAATCGAAAAGATTTTTTAATCGGCCAGGCAGTGTATTGACAACCCGTGGAATAAGTATGCTCAGGATGTCTTCCTTGATCTTCATCTGCATGGCCTCTTCGGCTTTTTTCAGGGAACTAATAGTGTCGTCATCCGGAAGGATGAATTCATCATGCTGTGTTGAAAGTACAATCGTATGTATTCTTAAGGGTTTGCCATTTTCATCGTACTCGATAGTCACCTGTGATTTTGAATCGGGGCGGAGATAGGTCATCTCTTTTTTTTCTTTTCTGATACCTGCGAGCTCCTGTAACAGGATATGCGCCACTTCAACAGGCATGGGCATATAGTTATCCATTTCCTTTGTGGCCATACCGAACATCATACCCTGATCTCCTGCACCCTGGTTTTCACCGTCATTGTCCCTTTCGACTCCCTGACGTATGTCGGATGACTGTTCATGGATAGTAGAAATGATGCCGCATGAACCCGCATCAAATTTGTATTCGGCTTTTGTATAACCTATATCACTGATGGTTTCCCTCACGACCCTTTGAATATCAATATATCCGTTCGTATGCACCTCACCGCTGCAAACGACGAGACCGGTGGTGACCAGCGTTTCACAGGCAACCTTTGAATTCGGATCATAACGCAAAAATTCGTCAAGCAAGGCATCGGATATCTGATCAGCAATTTTATCGGGATGACCTTCGGATACTGACTCGGAAGTGAATAAGTAACTCATTTTTTCTTTATGTTATTTTTATAATACCTCACCCCCCGGCCTCTTTTCCTCAATGAGAGGGGGAAATAGGTGGAGAAGCGGCAAAAGTAGGAATTTATTTTATTAAGGACTTTACAGGGAATCATTTTTTTGTTAATGACTGAAAGACCTTTTCAATGCTTTGTTCTTCTTTTCTAAGGGAAAGTACGGTGAGGTCATGTCTGACAGCGAAATGGAATATGTCCGGCCTGATATCTTTGCCAGGTTGGGCATGTATGATCCATGCATGTTCAGCGTCATGGATAATTTCTATAATTCCAGGGATGTCTGACAATGCAGCCAGATCTATTGCACCGCTGAATTCAACGTGGATGCTTTCATACCCGGCCGACAGATGCGATAAGCGGGATGTGAGGTCATCAGCCACGATTTTTCCGTTATCAATGATGATCGCCCTGCCACATACCGCTTCGACCTCTTGCATAATATGTGTTGACAACATCACGGTCTTTTCTTTCCCGACCTTTTTGATCAGGTTGCGGATCTCAATAAGCTGATTCGGATCAAGTCCCGATGTCGGTTCGTCCAGAATCAGAACTTCAGGATCATGGATAAGTGCTTGCGCGAGGCCAACACGCTGACGGTAACCCTTCGACAATGCCCCGATCTTCTTATTCTGCTCAATATCCAGGCCGGTAATGCCAATGATTTCTTTGATGCGATGCTGTGTTTTCTCTCTGAGTTGATGAATACCTGCAATAAATTCAAGATATTCCTTAACATACATCTCAGGATAAAGAGGATTATTTTCAGGCAGGTACCCTATTTTTTTTCTGACCTCAATGGATTTTTCAAAAATATCGAAGCCATAAACAATTACATCCCCGGCAGTAGGAGGGATAAAACAGGTGATGATCTTCATCAGCGTCGATTTTCCGGCACCATTAGGACCAAGCAATCCTGCCACCTCACCGGGGTGGATAGTGAAGGTGACGTCATCAAGGGCTTTCTGCTGTCCGAAAAGCTTCGTGATATGTCTGACTTCAATGGACATGATGATGATCGAATTTATAATCCGGACGTTCGAACGGCGAAATTACTGAATATTACTTTTTAAATGCCATCTCCTGAAATAATGAACGACAGCCACGATGTGTAAAATCGCTCCTACTGCAAAAATATACCAGTTAAATTTTTGCGGAATAAATCTGAAAGCATAAGCAAGAACTTCATCTTTCCTTGAAGAAGATAATATTTCAGAAAGACTGAATTCACTGGTCACATACCTGATATATTCTTCTGTATATGAAGTGATAATGACCAATGAACCTGCAATAAGCAGGATCCATTCAGTGATATTTATCATTGGGTTCTTTCCCCTGTTTGTGAAATGAATGATCAGCAAAGCCAGGAGAATCATTGTCAGAGAATTAATGATAGAACATAGCACCGGTCCAACCCATACTGATGGGATAAGAAAAAGTATATCCCATGTCATTAATGATTCCGGCCAGTTGAGTATGATTTTTAGAAATAGATAATAAAAAATATCCCAGATGCCAAAGCCCAAGATGAAATATCCAAATCGTTCCATATTGTTTCTCCCTGTTATTATCCCGGCAGTTAATAACATGATGATGGTGGCCGCCTCTCTGAAGATTTCAGTACCGGCTATACGGGGATCCATCAATTTCAGTGGAAAATCAAAACCTCCGGGGTAGTATAGTGCCCGCAAATAAATGACCACAGCGCTCTCAAGAAATGCCATGGCAACAGCGAAAAAAACAAAACTTATCAGAATTTTTGGCCTTTTGTTCATACTGAACATTTTGGTGAGGATATTTCCAAAATTAGGTCATAAAAATTATCATAACCAAATTTTTGTTTAATAAAAATATAATCCTAACTTTGCACCCCTTTTTGCAGGGTGATTTTGAAAACTTAATACGATGGACACGATAAGCTATAAAACCAGAAGTGCTAACAAGCAGACAGTGATTAAGGAGTGGTTGCTGGTCGATGCCGAAGGCCAGATTCTGGGTCGTCTGGCCTCCAAGGTTGCCATGTTACTGCGTGGTAAATTAAAAACGGATTTTACACCACATGTGGATTGCGGGGATAATGTTATCGTTATCAATGCAGAGAAAGTCAAACTGACCGGTAAAAAGATGACCGATAAGGAGTATTTACGTCACACCGGTTATCCCGGAGGGCAGCGTTCCGTTACACCTCAGGTGCTGATGGTTAAAAAACCTACCGCGGTAGTTGAAAAAGCCATAAAAGGTATGCTGCCAAAGAACAGGCTGGGCAGTGAATTATTCCGGAACCTATATGTATATGCCGGAAATGAACATAAACACCAGGCTCAGAATCCAAAAACCGTTAATTTAACATCAATCAAATGATATGGAAGTGATCAATTCTTTAGGCAGGAGAAAGACATCAGTTGCAAGAATATATCTTCAACCCGGAAAAGGTAAAATAACGGTCAATGACCGTGCTTTCGAAGAATATTTCCCCACCACATTTCTTCAGAATATTGTTCGTCAGCCATTTGAAATCACAGGCACACAGGATAAATACGATATTAAGGCGAACATGACCGGCGGTGGCTTTAATGGTCAGGCTGAAGCGTTACGCTTAGCCATTTCAAAAGCCCTTTGCACTATCGATAAGGAATTCAGGCCTCCACTTAAGGCCAAAGGTTGTCTCCGCAGGGATCCGCGTATGGTGGAACGTAAAAAACCGGGACAGAGAAAAGCCCGTAAAAGATTCCAGTTCAGCAAACGATAGTCCTTTGAAATCAAGTTTAGTATCTAAATTGCTGAGACTCACGTACTGTGGCTACCCGGCAATTGATTTAATCAGAAAGTAAACTTAAATCCAGAATAAATGTCAAGAACAAGTTTTAATGAATTACTCGAGGCGGGTGTTCATTTCGGTCATTTGAAAAGAAAGTGGAATCCGAACATGGCACCGTACATTTTCATGGAACGTAATGGTATCCATATCATCGACCTGTATAAAACCATGGCTAAGATTGATGAAGCTGCCTCTGCCATGAAGCAGATCGTCAAATCAGGTAAAAAGGTGTTGTTTGTCGCCACTAAGAAACAGGCTAAAGAAATTGTCGGGCAGCATGTCAGAAGGATAGGCATGCCTTATGTGACAGAACGCTGGCCCGGCGGTATGCTTACAAACTTCGCCACCATCCGTAAAGCCGTGCGAAAAATGGCCTCTATCGATAAAATGATGAAGGCACCTTCTTTCAAGAACCTCTCAAAAAGAGAACGTCTTCAGATCACCCGTGAAAGGGCTAAACTGGAAAAACAACTGGGTAGCATCACCGACCTTAACCGCCTGCCCTCAGCTCTGTTTGTCGTGGATATCCTTAAGGAACATATCGCGGTATCGGAAGCCAAAAAGCTCAATATTCCGACGTTCGCTATCGTCGATACCAATTCAAATCCCAATGCTGTGGATTTTCCAATACCATGCAATGACGATGCATCCAAAGCTATTGACCTCGTCGTCAAAATCATGGTCGATGCTATCGAGGAAGGCCTCAGCGAACGGAAATATGACAGGGATAAACGCGCCGAGGAGGAAAGGGAAATGGAAGATGAAATCAGCACAAGATCAAAGATCATTGAGGAATTGGAAGCTGCTGAAGAGGAAGCGGACGCCAAACTGGCACGAAAGGAATTTGAAGTTGAACCTAAAAAAATGAAGGACATTACCGAAGAGGAAGAAGAAGTGAGAATACCCGGCCGCAGACCCAGAAAAATCATCTCCAAAAGTTCTAAAAAACCTATTAAATAAAATATAATCCAATTATTCATATTATTGATCATTGTTAATTATTAATCGTTAATTATTAAAAATCATGGCAAATATATCAGCAGCAGATGTTCAGAAACTCAGACAACTGACCAGTCAGGGAATGATGGATTGTAAGGAAGCACTCATTGAATGTGATGGTGACTTTGAAAGATCAATTGATTATTTAAGGAAAAAAGGATTGAAGGTTGCATCCAAAAGAGCTGAACGTGAAGCCAACCAGGGCATTGTCCTGTCCGGCGTCAGCAAAGACAATAATTTCGGTATTAATGTGATGGTAAACTGCGAAACCGATTTCGTTTCCAAAAACGAAGAATTCAGCCTTTTCGTCAGCCAGATCGTTGTTCATGCACTGGATAAAAAACCCAGATCGCTTGAGGCTTTCGTTAACATGGATATTAACGGCAGGACAGTAGGGGAGAACCTGACCGACTGGATTGGAAAAACCGGTGAAAAGATGCAGATACCGCATTATGAGGTAATTGAAGCTCCAAGGGTATTTTCATACAACCATTATGGTAACCGTCTGGCAACATTAGCCGGATTCAATAAGACTACCGCTAATAACTTTGAAGAGGTGGGTCATGAAGTGGCTATGCAGATCGCTGCTATGGCACCGGTTGCTATTGACAGGGATGATGTCCCGAAGGATGTCATCGACCGTGAGATTGAAATCGGTAAAGACCAGGCACGTCAGGAAGGGAAACCGGAAAGCATGATCGAAAAGATCGCTCTCGGCAAGCTCAACAAATTCTATAAGGAGAGTACCCTGTTAAACCAGGATTTTGTGAAGGATAATTCAAAGACTGTGAAGCAGTATATTGAGGAAAATGACAAGGAACTGAAGGTCACGGCTATCAGCAGGCTGATGCTGGGAGCCTAAGGAGCAGACCTGCCATCAGCTTAACAATTCTCTTACGACCATTGCAATCATCCTATTCTCTGCTTTACCGGCAAGTTTTTTCGTTGCTATACCCATAACCTTTCCAAGGTCTTGTATGCTTTTAGCGCCAGTTTCAGCGATGATCATTTTGATCTCCTGCTTTAGCTGTTCCTCACTCATCTGTTCAGGCAGATATGCTGAGATGACTTTTGCCTGGAACAGTTCCGTATCAGCAAGGTCCTTACGGTTTTGTGCCAGGTATATCTCGGCTGATTCTTTACGTTGTTTTATCAGCCGCTGTATAAGTTGCATGGCACTCTGCTCATCCAGTTCATGTGCCGACCCCTTCGTCTTTTCCAATAATATAGCTGCTTTTACAGCCCGCAGGGCGTCCAGTTTATCTCTCTCTTTATTCAACATCGCAGCCTTGATGTCTTCAGTGATTTTATTTTCGAGATTCATGATACAGAGAAATTAAATGTCATTAAATGGCCCACTCCTTCAGGAGTGGGATTGGATTAAGCAAGCATCTAATCCACATTGTCATGTAAAAACGAATTGTTCGTTTTGATCTCCGGATTGTTTTCTTCATCTGATATCAGGACATAACGCGCAACAGATGAGCTTTCAGATGGCGGAACATCAGTGAGTGTTACATTTCTGCGAATATAGGCTGGTTCATTTTCAAGCTCAGCCAGACCACCCGGAGTTTTTAGCTTGATACTCAGATCCTTCAGCTTCCTGATCCGATCCATCGACTTGAGTTCCATCTCATCCCTTTTAGTGTCTGCCTGGAGAATGTCCTTTGCCGTGTCATATGGATGCTGTCCTTCTGAGGCCAATGAACTGGTAATGGTGACTTTTTTTTCTGTCTCTTTACCGGCAGATGTGTCACTGTGATCATCATGTTCAATATTATCTTTTACTACATGGTTAATGTCAAAAACAAAAGTTCTGTCATCACTTTCCGGCTCTGCCGCGGTACCCTCCGTCATGTCGCCAGATTCTGGTGTCTTGGTGATGAGAGTAATCTCATTGTTCAGCACATCAATAGGTTCTTCTCTCTTAGGATAGACAGGTTCCAGAGGAGATTCATCAAGTGTATGAATGATTTTCATGCCTTCTTCGTCAATGTCGGTTGGTCTTTTACTATGGGTCCCAAAGCCTGTGGCAATGATGGTGATGCATATCTTCTTCCCAAGCGATTCTTCGGAGGAGTTGCCCCAGATGATCTCTGCGCCGTTGCCGGCTTCATTCTGAATATAGTCAGTGATCTCGCTGACCTCATCCATGGTGATTTCATCCTTGCCCGAAGTGATATATAAAAGAATGTTGCTGGCGCCTTTGATATTGCTATCGTTCAGCAATGGCGAGGAGAGCGCTTCTTCAATGGCTTTATGTGCCCTGTCTTCACCTTCGGCAATGCCGGTTCCCATAATGGCTACTCCACTGTCTTTCATAACAGTTTTGGCGTCCTCGAAGTCAACATTGATGTGACCCGGAACCGTGATGATCTCAGCAATACCTTTGGCAGCAATGGCCAGGATATCATCAGCTTTGCCGAAAGCTTCTGATAATTTGACATTACCATAAAGTTCACGGAGTTTATCATTACATATCACCAGCGACGTATCAACATATTTTTTCAGTTCCTCAATACCCTGTTCTGCCTGTTGCCGTCTTTTACGGCCTTCAAAAGCAAATGGAATGGTAACGATGCCAACGGTAAGAATCCCCAATTCCCTGGCTATGGCTGCTATTACCGGGGCGCCTCCGGTTCCTGTTCCGCCACCCATGCCGGCAGTGATAAATAACATTTTAGTATTGGTTTCGAGGATAGCTTTGATCTCTTCAATGTTTTCAAGAGCTGCCTCCCTTCCCACGGAAGGAATAGATCCTGCCCCAAGGCCTTTGGAACCAAGCTGGATTTTTAAAGGTACAGGGCTTGTAGACAAAGCCTGGGCATCGGTATTGCAAAGGATGAAATCCACCCCTTTGATACCCTGCTTGTACATGTGGGTGACAGCATTACTTCCACCACCACCAACACCAATGACTTTAATTATGGATGATTGATTCTTGGATGAATCAAATGTCAGCATTTCAGTCATAATTTCAGGTTTTAAATTTATAGTTAATATATTCAGTGAATTCTCTATTAATTATTTATTTATCCACAAAAAAGACGAGATTTATTCACATCACTCTCCGGTCTCTTCATCGAACCAGGCTTTGATCTTGTCAAAGAAGCTGGGTCGATCTTTTTTTGGCGTACGTTTTTCCTTTTTCATCAGATGTGCTTCACGCTTAGACCTCTCTTTTTCAGATCTCTCCAGTCCGATCATGACTAATCCCACACATGTCGCGTACATCGGGCTGGCTATTTCTTCCGGCACATCAGGACCCAGATGTTCATTAGGATAACCGATCCGGGTGTCCATGCCGGTCATGAATTCGGTCAACTGTGCAATATGCCTGAGCTGTGCTCCTCCTCCTGTCAGCACGATCCCTGCAATGAGTTTTTTCTCATATCCCGAATTCTTGATCTCGAAATAGATGTGCTCGACGATCTCTTCCATTCGTGCCTGGATGATATGCGCCAGATTTTTGAGGCTTATTTCTTTAGGAGGACGTCCCCTCAAGCCTGGTATGGCAACAATTTCCTCTTCCTTGTTTTCGCTGGCCAGTGCTGAGCCGAATTTACACTTCAACTCTTCTGCATGGCGGTGGATGATCGTGCACCCCTCTTTTATATCTTCGGTGATCACTTCTCCTCCAAAAGGTATAACTGCTGTGTGGCGGATAATGCCATCCTGGAAAATGGCAATGTCGGTCGTTCCGCCACCAATGTCAACCAGCACCACACCGGCTTCTTTCTCTTCTTCACTGAGGACGGCTACAGCTGATGCCAGCGGCTCCAGTATCAGCCCGCTGACCTCAAGATCGGCTTTTCTTACACATTTGTAAATGTTCTTTGCTGCCGTGGTTTGCCCGGTTATAATGTGGAAATTGGCTTCCAGCATGATGCCCGACATGCCTTTTGGCTGCTTGATACCGGGTTCCTCGTCAAGTGTATATTCCTGCGGGATCACATCAATAATCTCCTCTCCGGGATTCATGATCAGTTTGTACATCGACTCGGTCAACGCATCAATTTCATCATGGCTGATCTCCTCATCATTACTGCTGCGGATGATGCTGCCATGATGTTGCAGGCTTTTAATATGCTGGCCTGCAATGCCCACATTCACCGTTTCGATCTTTACACTAGACCGTTGTTCAGCCTCATGCACGGCTTTCTGTATAGAGCTTACTGTGTGTTCAATATTTGATACCACACCCCTCTTTACCCCAATTGACTCTGTTCTTCCAACACCCAGGATCTCTATCTTTCCGTTTTCATTGCGCCTGCCTACTATAGCAGCTATTTTTGATGTGCCTATGTCTAAACCGACAATAATTTCTGATGACTCCATAGTTTTAGTGTTTTGAACAAACAACCTGATTTTTATATTCCAGATTAATAGTATCGTACCTTTCCCATCCGGTTTTTTGAATGGCCTGCATATAGAATGCGGTCAGGTTCTTAAGTTTTTCTGCCATATCGCTTGTATCCCCGAAAATGACCAGATTATGGCCCACCTTGGGTATCAGTTCAATTTTATTTTGACTGGTGATATAGACCTGTTCGATCTGTGCAGTCAGAAATGAACTTTTATTGATCTCTTTTGTCAGCAGGAATACCTTATTGAGTTCCGCTTCCGCCGCCGATCCATCAGCCCTGCACCGAAAATTCCTTGTGTTGATGACCTCATCACTCAGATTTGCCCGGATGTTGCCACTGACTATCAGTAGCCTCGTTATATGCTCAGGGTGCAGCGCCATCAGCCTGCCTTTATCATCAAGGTAACAGCTTCGGTTCAGCGTGTCGAAGATGCGCAGGAAAGGTTTTCTCTGTACGACGTCAACCTTGATGATGCCGTTGATAGTGGAAAATGCTTTGGCATCTTCCACATACGGATTGTTTTTGATCACCTTCATGATCCCTTCGACATTTACTTTTGACATAGGCTGTCCTACAAGCGAGCCAAAAGCATTGTTCAGACCCATCGTGATATCTTTATCGGAAATGAATTGTTCAGCATCCCTGTATTCAATGTTGATGATGAGGTCGCGGCAACGGGAACTATCCTGTTTTTTTGTGATGGACCCAAGCGAAACCCCTATACCGGCTATAACACTCAGCCAGAGGAAAACCGATAAAATCCGTTTGAATTTTTTGCTTCTCATATTATTTCGCCTGATCGGTATACTTACTTTTTAATAAATTTTCAATGGGCTGAACCAACTGGTCAATATCTCCTGCACCAAGTGTCAATACGATCTCTAAATTTCTCTCTTGCAGCATATTAAACAGATCGTTTCGTCGGGCCATTGTTTTATTTGATTTCCTGATCCTGTCGAAGATCATCTTAGAGCTTACGCCTTTAATTGGTTGTTCCCTTGCAGGATAAATATCCAGCAGGATGATTTCGTCCAATTTTTCCAGGCTGAGTGCAAATTCCTTTGCCAGGTCACGCGTTCTCGAATAGAGGTGTGGCTGAAAAATGCCCGTGACCTTCTTTCCCGGGAAAAAATCTCGTACGCCGCTGATGCAGGCGCTGATTTCTTCAGGATGATGAGCATAATCATCAATGAAAATGATTTCGGGTGCCTGGATCCGGATATCAAACCTTCTTTCCACACCCCTGAATGACCCCAGCCCTTTTCTCAGCTGCATCTCGTCAATTCCGAGTTCAAGGGCTACAGCACTTGCAACAATGGCATTTTCAATATTGTATAGCCCCGGTAAAACAATTGAAAGATCTCTTATAATCCTTTCACCGGCTTTAAGATCAAATTGTTGAAAGCCATTCCTGATGGAGTGGCTGATAATCCCTATATCAGCTTCTTCGGTGACACTATAGTGTTTTATATCCGTACCGGCTTTTATATGAATCGGCAATCCCTTTTTCAGAAATACTTTTCCATGGGATTTTACCTGTGTGGCAAAAGTGCAGAACGATTCCAGCAGCTTATCCCTGTGAATGTAAATATCCAGATGATCGGCATCGATAGATGTGATGACTGCGATATCCGGGTACAAATTAAGGAATGAACGGTCAAACTCATCTGCTTCGACAACCATGAACCGACTCTTCTCCGACATGACGAGATTCGAATTATCGTTTTTGTATATTCCCCCGATGAATGCCGTTACAGGTTTCCCGGCTCTTTTCAGTAAATGTGTGATGAGCGATGTGATCGTAGTTTTGCCATGGGTCCCGGCTACAGCAACTGTAAACTGATCCTGTGTCAGAAGGCCAAGGATCTCCGCTCGTTTCCTCACTGGCACTCCATGATCCGTAAAATGCTGAAATGCCGGGTGATCCTCAGGCACAGCAGGCGTATATATGGCCAGATCGACATGGGGTGGGATCAGGGTAATATCCTCAGTAAAATCTATCGTGATTCCCTCCATTCTTAGCTGATCTGTCAGATGCGTGGGGGTTTTATCATAACCGCATACCATCTTTCCTAAAGCATGGAAATAGCGTGCCATTGCGCTCATGCCTATGCCGCCGATGCCCAGAAAATAAATCGTATGCGTGTTTGCAATGTTCATTTTTTACTGTGAGTTTTTCTTTTTCCGATTTATCAGACCGATGATTTCATCAGCTATGCGGTCGGCTGCATGCAATTGTGCCATACGTCCGATGTTTTCGGCTAGTTTTGCACACTTCAATGTATCCGCTATCAGATCAGAAACAGTGTGTCCTAAACTTACTTTTGCTTTGCTATCTGTTATCATCAGGGCAGCCTCGTGATGAACCAATGCCATGGCATTCTTTGTCTGATGATCTTCTGCTGCAGTAGGTAAAGGAATAAAAATGACGGGTTTCCTGACAGCGCACAATTCCGATACAGTTATGGCTCCGGCCCTTGATATCACGACATCTGCCACTGCATAAGCATAGTCCATCCTCGTAATGAAAGCCTGAACTTTGACTCCTTCATATTTTTTACTGCTAACCAGTTCCAAAGCCTTCGGATAATAAAGCTTTCCAGTCTGCCAGATGACCTGCATCCCCTGATGGGAAAATAATTTCAGGTGATAAGCGATGCTTTCATTCACCGATACCGCTCCCTGGCTTCCTCCAATGACTAGTAATGTCCTTTTACCTCTTTCTAAACCGAAAAATTCCAGTGCCTTATCTTTCTTGTTTATAGTGTCGACCATATCCTCCCTGATGGGATTCCCTGTAATGATGATTTTTTCTTTTGGGAAAAATCTTTCCATCCCCTCATAAGCTACGCAAATCCTGTCGGTTTTCTTTGCCAGAAGTTTATTGGTTATACCGGGATAAGAGTTTTGTTCCTGGATGAGCGTGGGTATGCCTTTCCAAGCTGCAACACGCAATGTTGGTCCGCTGGCATATCCTCCAACACCAACGGCTGCTGCAGGTTTGAACCTGCTGATAATAATGTTGGCTTTTATAAGGCTGATGACCAGTTTCAGGGGTACTAGAAAATTTTTTATTGTTAGCTTGCGTTGCAGTCCACTGATCCACAGCCCTTCAATAGCGTAACCTGCCTCCGGTACCTTTTCCATCTCCATGCGGCCTTTTGCACCAATGAACAGGATTTCTATCTGTTCAAGCTTCTTTTCAAGGGCATTGGCAATAGCTATCGCAGGGAAAATGTGTCCTCCTGTTCCCCCTCCGCTGATGATGATCTTATACTTACCTTCCTGCATAAGCGACTTCAGCCTCCGGATTGGTTTCAATTTCTTTACTTACGCTTAATATTATACCTATTGCTATGCTGGTGAACCATAGGGATGTTCCTCCCATGCTCACCAATGGCAATGTTTGTCCTGTGACAGGCAACAAATTAACTGCCACTGCCATGTTGATCATGGCCTGGAATACCAGGCTGAATGTTAATCCGATAGTGAGAAAGGCCCCGAAGTGGCGGGGACATTTGATAACAATTCTTACTGCCCTATGGAGAATAATGATGTACATCAGTAAAATAATGATGCCTCCGACCAGTCCGAATTCTTCAATAATAATGGCATAGATATAATCGGAATAAGCCTGGGGCAGAAAATTTTTCTGCGTGCTGTTGCCTGGCATTTTACCAAAAATCCCCCCATTTGCAACGGCAATCATAGCCTGTGCAGGCTGGTAATTGCCCGCAATGCTGTCACCCCCGCTAATGAAATTTTCTACACGGTTACTCCAGGTCTCCAGTCGCCCGACATTGTGAAAACTTTTACCCAGCAGGAAAATAATGGCCATCATGACACACCCCAGGCCTACAAGTGAGAGAATATATTTCATTCTTACCCGCCCGATGAACATGAGCACCAGTGATGTGGCAAAAAGTATAGCCGCTGTTGAAAAATTTGCCGGTAGGATTAATCCGCAAACCACTAAAACAGGAATGGTTATTGGCAGAAATCCTGTCTTGAAATCTTTGATTTCATCCTGTTTCTTTGTCAGCAGTCTGGCCAGGAACATGATCAGGGCAAGCTTGGCAAGATCTGATGGCTGAAAAGATAAATTGATAACCGGCAAAGTGTACCACCGTGCAGCTTCATTTATCGATTTACCAAATAATAGAGTATATAATAGTAATGGTATGGCAATGATCAGAAATATCTGTGAAATCCTGGAATAGTAGCTGTATTTGATGAGGTGTGCCAGGTACATGAGAACAAAGGCCAGGATGAGGATGCCAAAATGCTTGAAAAGATAATATTCCGTATTGCCTGCCCTATACTTATACGCCAGGGTGCTGGTAGAACTGTAAACAGCAATTAGCGAAAAAACCGACAGGACGATCACCACCATCCAGATCACCTTGTCACCCCTCATATTTTTAAAGAATGCAAACATCTGTTGTTGTCTGTTTTTAAACTATTTAAATGTTAAATCATAAATTTCTCACTGCAATTTTGAATTTCCTCCCTCTGTCTTCATAGTTATTGAATAAGTCAAAACTGGCACAGGCCGGCGAAAGTAAAACCACATCGCCCTGTGTGCCCTCCGAATATGCTGTATTGACAGCTTCTTCTGCCGAATGGGTTTCATAGATGACAGGTACGAGGTCGGAAAATGCATCGATGATTTTCTTGTTATCCAGTCCCATGCACACAATGGCTTTGACTCTGGCTTTGACCAGTTCCCGGAGCTGCGAGTAGTCATTACCCTTGTCTATGCCACCTGCTATCCAGATAATTGGCTTGTTTATCGATTCCAGTGCATACCAGGTCGAGTTGACATTGGTGGCCTTGGAGTCATTTATAAATTCAATTCCATGGATTTTGGCGACATACTCGAGCCTGTGCTCAATATTCTGAAAATCAGAAAGGCTTTCTTTTATGACCTCTTTGCGAAGGTCAAGCACCCTGGCAGCTATCCCTGCCGCCAGAGAATTATAAATGTTATGCCGCCCCTGTAAGGCTAAATTTTCTAATGTCATTTCGAAAATTTGAGAGTTTATGTCAATTCTTAACTTATTGTCCTTTATATATTTATCATCAGATGAATACGGTCTCTCCAGATATCCTCCTTCACCGGAGATGGATTTTAACACCGAAAACGGATACCTGTGCGATACAATCCTTCGTTTCATCAGCTCTGCTTCAATGACCTTATCATCTGCGCAATATATAAAGGCATCATGTTCAGCCTGATTTCTTGTTATTCTGAACTTTGTATCTATATATTGCTGAAAATCATAATTATACCGGTCCAGATGATCGGGCGTGATATTCATTAGCACCGCTACTTCAGCCTCGAAGTCCCACATGCCATCAAGCTGAAAGCTGCTGATCTCCAGCACATAATAATCATAATTCCCAGTTGCAACCTGCATTGCAAAACTGTTCCCGACATTTCCTGCCACGCACACATTCAGGCCGGCTTTTTTCAAAATATGACCGGTCAGTAATGTTGTCGTCGTTTTTCCATTGCTCCCTGTAATGCATATCTTCCTTGCATTTGTGTACCTTGAGGCAAATTCAATTTCCGAGATAACCGGTATCCCCAGTTTTTTAATTTCCATTATGACAGGCATGTTCTCAGATATGCCCGGACTTTTGATCACTTCATCTGCCTCCAGTATGATCTCCTGCGAGTGCCGTTGCTCTTCAAATGGTATATCAGCATGTAAAAGAACTTTTTTGTATTTTTCCTGAATGGAGCCATTGTCACTTATGAAAACATCCTGTCCCTTCTTCCTGGCCAGTATGGCTGCTCCAATTCCGCTTTCACCGGCACCAAGTATTACAATCCTCTTTATCTCATGCGTTTTCAATTTATCATTTCTTTAACTACCTGATCTTCAATGTTATTATGGTAAAAACCGCAAGCAATATCCCAATGATCATAAATCTCTGGACAATTTTTGGCTCCGGTATTCCTTTCATTTGAAAGTGATGATGTAATGGCGACATCCTGAATATTCTCCTTCCTTCGCCATATCTCCGTCGTGTATATTTGAAATAGCCGACCTGCAAGACTACTGACAGATTCTCAACAAGAAAGATCCCGCAAAGGATAGGGATCAGGATTTCTTTCCTTAAAATGATGGCAAATACGGCAATGATACCTCCCAGCGACAGGCTGCCGGTGTCACCCATAAAGACCTGTGCGGGGTATGAGTTATACCAGAGGAATCCCACACAGGCACCGACAAAAGCACTTATGTATATAGCCAGCTCCCCGATATTTGGGATATACATGATGTTCAGGTAATCGGCAAAAATGATGTTACCCGATACCCATGCCAATATACCCAGTGTGGCTCCGATAATGGCCGAGGTGCCTGTGGCCAGGCCATCCACTCCGTCAGTCAGGTTCGCTCCATTCGAAACCGTCAGAATAATCAGGATAACAACAGGTACAAAAATCACCCACGCCCACTTCCTGTAATCTTTTCCAATGAACGAAATCAGCATGGCATAATCAAATTCATTATTCTTAAAAAATGGAATAGTCGTTTTTGTCGATTTTACCGCTTCTTTTGAAAACCGCATTGAAGCAGGCACCTTCGCATTTTCCAGGGATTCTTCAACCGAAACCACCTGTTTCTGAGGCAGCTTCTCCCTGATGACGATGGAGTCATTAAAATACATGGTGAATCCGACAATTAAACCCAGTCCGACCTGTCCCAGGATCTTGAATTTAGCGGCCAGGCCTTTTTTATCTTTTTTATATACTTTTATGTAGTCGTCAATAAAACCAATGACTCCCAACCAGGTTGTCGAGATCAGGATGAGAATGATGTAAACATTATGCAGTTTGGCAAAAAGCAGTGTCGGAATCAGTATAGCTCCAAGAATGATCAGCCCTCCCATTGTCGGCGTGCCCTGTTTCTTCTTCTGACCTTCAAGGCCAAGATCCCTGATCTCCTCTCCAACCTGCTTTTTCCTGAGAAAATTGATCAGGCTTTTACCAAAAACAAGTGAAATAACCAATGAAGTGATCACTGCCAGTGCCGCACGGAAAGAGATATACTGAAACATACCGGCACCTGGAAAATCTGTGGCTTTCTGCAGATATAAAAACAAATAATAGAACATACCGTATAATTAATTGTCTGTTGCAGGCATTAAAATGTCTTGTAATACTCTTTTATCATCAAATGGATATCGTATACCCTTGATCTCCTGATATTTTTCATGGCCTTTCCCTGCTACAAGGATGATGTCGCCTGGACTGGCCATCGCACAGGCCGTCTTGATGGCTTCACGTCGGTCAACAACAACAATCGTCCTGCGCAGGTGATACACCTCCAGATCACTGGTCATTTCTCGTATGATTTGTTCTTGTTCCTCTGAACGGGGATTGTCAGAAGTGAAAATAACCCGGTCACTTTTACTGCATGCTATTCTGCCCATGACAGGCCGTTTTGCCTTATCACGATCCCCTCCAGCGCCAACAACAGTGATGAGTTTCCCTTGCCCCCTCCTTATGGCATGTATGGTGTCCAGCACATTTGACAGCGCGTCTGGTGTATGGGCATAATCCACAATGGCAATAATATCATCCGGGCTCCTCATATAATCAAAACGGCCTTCTACAGAAGTTTGATTGCTCAGAACTGTGAGAATATGTTTTTTCTCCTCACCCAGTAGAAATGCCGTGCCATATACAGCCAGGATGTTGTATGCATTAAATTGACCTGTCAGCCTGAACCACGTCTCTTCTCTGTCGATGTTTAAAAGCAATCCTTCAAACTGGTTTTCAACAATCCTGCATTTAAAATCGGCAGGACTTTTCAGCCCATACGTGTATTTTAAGGCACATGTATTCTGCAACATCAGCGATCCGTTTTTATCATCCGCATTGGTCAGGGCAAACGCATGCCCCGGAAGTCCGTCAAAGAATGCCTTCTTTGCACCGATATAATCCACAAACGTTTTATGGTAGTCGAGATGATCATGGGTGATATTGGTGAATAATCCTCCTGAAAATTCAATACCCGCTATCCGGTTTTGTACTATGGCATGTGAGCTGACTTCCATAAAACAAAAACGGCATCCCTTATTCACCATCTTGCTGAGAAGATTATTCAGCTCAATGGCATCAGGGGTAGTATGTGATGAAGATACGATGGCATCATCTATTTGATTGTGTATCGTGGATATCATACCTGCATGATAACCAAATTCACGAAAGATCTTAAAAAGCAGGGTAACCGTGGTCGTTTTGCCATTGGTGCCTGTTACACCGATAAGCTTTAACTTGCCGGAAGGATGATCATAATAATTTGAAGCCAGGATGCCTAGAGCCATGGCACTGTTTTCAACCTGGATATAGGTAATATTTGTGGAGATCTGATGTGGGAATTCTTCACATACTATAACTACAGCGCCTTTTTCAAGTGCTTGTGTTATATAGTTATGTCCATCACTGCTTGATCCTCTGACAGCTGCGAAGAGACTGCCGGGTTTCACAATTCTGGAGTCGAATCCAATTCCCTTGATCATCCTGTCTACCGGGCCTGTCAGGTTCAGTACCGAAATATTTTTTAATATGTCTTTTAGAGCTTTTTGCACGTGATTCAGATATTTATAGTGGTGCCAGTGTCAACCGGATATGATCGCCACGACTACATGTGTCTCCCGGCAACAACGACTGTTCCTTTACAAATCCTTTTCCTGATATCTCAGGCTTTAATCCCATTATTTCCACCAGGCAAACAGCATCCCTGACGCCAAAACCGGTGAGATCCGGAATAATCATGCTGTCGATGACCATCTCTTTGAATACGATATTTTCCTCCACCACCAATACAGTCAGCCACTCTTCAGACTTGGGAGGGATCATAACCGGTATCTGCAAGAGGGTACAAATGGTCTTGAATTCCTCTGAATAGCCCCCTGCCATCGGAGGGATATCAGCCTTGGTTGTATCTTTGATATGTTCTGGTGACAGGGCGAAATGAGCAGAGAATACTTTATCGGCAATGACTTTAAAAACAGGCACAGCTACCTCACCCGCCAGGTATTTATCCTTTGATGGTTTATTGATCGTTACAATGCATGAGTATTTGGGCTTGTCAGCAGGGAAATAACCGACAAATGAAGGACAATATATTTTTTCGCCATAGCCCTGATTGTTTGCTGCCACCTTGGCTGTACCGGTCTTACCTGCAACTTTATAAAGTGGATTCTTTAGCTTTGAAGCTGTGCCCTCCTCAACCACGCCTTGTAGTAATTCCCTGACTTTTTTTAGTGTCGATTCCGAACATATGGCCGGATTCAGAATAACAGGTTCGAATACTTTTACAACCTGACCCGAACGCCGTATCTCCTTGACGAAGAGCGGCCTAACCATCTTGCCGCCATTTGCAACGGCATTATAAAAAGTTAAGAGCTGCAGTGGAGTGATACGCACTTCGTACCCCGTCGCCATAGATGGTAGGCTCTGAATTGACCATAATGAATTTTCAGGCGTATGTATGGTCGGTTTGACCTCCCCTTTGATTTCTAATCCAAGTGCCTCATTCACACCGAACTTGCCTAACCTGTCGGTAAATGTTTTGGGATTACTCTCGAATCCATTGATTATGATTTTCGACATCCCAATATTTGAAGAGTATTGGAATATATCTCTGACACTGGCGCTGCCCCCCGGAAACTTATGAACATCCTTGATTTCCCTGCCATGGTAAAAGAAAGTTCCATTTCCAACATATATCATATCGTTCAGATCAGCTTTCTTTTCTTCAAGCGCAGCCATGAGACTGACCAGTTTAAATGTCGATCCTGGCTCAAGGCTTTCTCCAATAGCATAATTAAGTTCCTCTCCATATTGTCCATCCTTGTTTTTTCCTATATTGGCAATAGCTACTACCTGGCCGGTCTGTACCTCCATAACTACCACGCACCCATGGTCAGCATCCTGCGTAATAAGCTGCTCTAAAAGAGCACTTTCGGCAACATCCTGAATGTTGATATCTATGGTCGTAATGATGTCGGCACCATCTTCAGGTTCTATCTCATTTTCATCATTGACCGGAATCCATATATTACCGGCAACTTTTTTTACTAGTCGTTCGCCGTTTTTACCCTGCAGATAGTCATTATATGCTCCTTCCAATCCAACAAAGGCGCCTGCATTATCTGACTGATATCCGATTGTCCTCCTGGCCAGCAGCCTGAAAGGCATTTCACGCCTGCTTTTCGTCTCAATAGATATAACCGCTTTGTTTTTCCATAACCTGTATGCCCGATTATCTTTGAGCAGGTTCATTTGATCATAGGTGACTTTTCTTTTCAGCAGATAATACCGGTCACCTTTTTGCCGCGCAGTCACTATCGCCTGTTTGTAGTCCCTGGAGGTACGATCTTTAAAAACCCGGGCGAAACAATCGGTAAGGGAATCAATATTTTTATAGAAAAATTCATCCGATAACTCACGTTTTGGCTTTGCCGCATCAATGATGATGTCGAATATGGGGATGGAAGTAGCCAACAGGCTGCCATCACAGGTATAAATGTTCCCGCGCATAGCTTCAACGTTCTCAAATCTGATGGTCTGATCAGCAGCTTTTTCCCTCCACATTTTTCCCTGGTAGAATTGAATATAGATAATGCGGCCGACAATGGCCAGCCCAAAAAGGAACATCACCACATAGATCAGATATACCCTCCACAATATGTCTTTTTTTATATCTTTTACCATCTTGCCTGGTATTGGCGGTTTATTTCCCCTTGCCTTCAATAAGCTTGAAGGCCGGTTTTGTTGCTTCCTTGAGACCCGTAGGTTTGATTCTTTTCGACACTTCCGACTGTTTGCTGATGAACATAAGCTGTGATTTCGTCGTGATATAATTGTATCTTAACTCTTTCATCTCTTTCCTTAACCTGTCTGTCTCAATCACATTCTTTTCGGCATAAACCGAGTTGGTGATATAAATGATTGCCAGAAAAGCCAGGTAGAGAAGGAAAGGCAACTGGCGGATCATACTCTCTCTGGTGAGAAATGTCCCGTCCAGGATGGAATGCGCCGTCTTACCAATAGCTCTCTTGCTATTTCCGTGTTTATCCTTCTTTGGCTCCTTCTTTTCAAGAAGGGTGTTTTTTCTTCCAGTTATATCATTCATTTTTAAGTCCTCTCAGCAATTCTCATTTTAGCACTCCTTGAACGTGAATTGGCCAGAATTTCTTCATGATTTGCCACTATCGGCTTCCGCGTGATAATCTGGAAAGGCCTGTCAAAGTGCCCAAATAGGTCTTTGTTGATTTCCCCTTCGAAATTGCCTGAACGCATGAAGTTTTTAACTATCCGGTCTTCAAGGGAGTGATAGGAAATGATCACTAGCCGGCCCCCTTTTCTCAGGACCTCCAGGGTTTGATTCAACATTTCCTTTAATGCCATCAGCTCCTCGTTCACCTCAATACGCAGAGCCTGGAATACTTGGGCAAGATATCTGTTCTCATTTCCTCTGGTAATGCATCCGGCAATAGCCTTTTTAAAATCTTCTGCTCTGTCAATGGCTGTATCGCTCCTGTGTCTTATAATGCTATCTGCAAGCTTTGCAGCGTTTGGAATCTCACCGTATTCTATAAATAGATGACGTAAATATTCCCTTGAACCGGTGTTGATGATCTCCCCGGCTGTCCGTTTTATTCTTCTGCTCATCCGCATATCCAGCAACCCGTCGTACCGCGTCGAAAACCCCCTTTCACCTTTATCCAGCTGATGCGACGATACCCCGAGGTCAGCAAGAATACCGTCAACAGGCAGCAGATGGTATAACCTTAAGAAGTTTTTCATATACCGGTAGTTATGATTGAGTAATATCAACCGTTCATCGTCAACGATATTTTGCATGGCCTCTTCATCCTGGTCAAAAGCAAGGATCTTCCCCTGTCCGAGCCTCTTCAGTATTTCTTTTGAATGACCGCCGCTACCGTATGTCAGATCGATGTATGTTCCGTCAGGTTTGATATTCAGACCATCGATACTTTCATTCAGTAATACAGGCAGATGATAATTCATGCTAATCCTGCTGTTTATCATTATTACCCATCACATCTTCCGCCAGCCGCGCAAAGTCTTCGGGTTCATTTGTTAGTAAGGTGTTGTAAGTATCCTTATCCCATACCTCTATCCGGTTTGAATAGGCAAAAAGCACAATGTCTTTCCTAATTCCTGCATAGTCAATCAATGTTTTTGGCAGCAGAAGCCTGTTATTCCCATCGAGCCTGAACTCTGTTGCACCCCGTTGAAAATACCTGACAAAGTCCCTGTTTTTCTTGACGTACAGATTCAGCCTGTTAATATCCTCACTGATGCTCTTCCATTCATTCATCGGGTAAATGACCAGACATTTCTCAAATCCCCTGTTGATCACAAACCGGTCTTCTGCCTCTGGCGGTATCTGCTTCTTCAGTGAAGAGGGAAGCATGATCCTTCCTTTGGGATCAAGCTTGCATTCATATTCACCTATGAGATTCAGCATGGTTTCTTTTAATGGTGTAAATATATAAAATCTTTCCCACTATTTCCCACTTTTTACCACTTTGTTGATAAAAAGTTCCATTTTTTTAACAAAAAATCATTATTTATTACGTAAGTATAAGTTAATCAGCGATTAAACAATTTACTCTGAACCTCCAGGTTTTGGATCATTTCTGAGTATTACTGATGATACCTTGAAATTATCATCATAACTTTTTAAATTTGTATGGTTATAAAATGGGTAAAGGAGAAATTTGGGATTTGCTAACAGGAGGAGAGGATGTCATGAACCAGGAAAACAGAATTACAGCAAAGAAGTTTATTGATCTGGAAAGCGTTATTGCCAGTAAGAATCCACGGTTATTAAAAGTACTTCCACGCTTTGTGCTTAGCTATCTTAAACGGATACTCCACATCGATGAGATTAATGATTTCTTAAACAGGAACAATGATAAACATGGACTGGAATTCATCAACTCAATACTGACAGAATTACATGCTACCAGTGAGCTCGTCGGATTTGAAGATGTTCCTTTTGAAAAAAGATTCATTATTGCTTCCAATCATCCTCTTGGCGGTCTGGATGGTCTTGCACTGATGCATGTCATCGGGAAAAAACGTAAAGATCTCATTTTTCCTGTTAATGATATCCTGATGAATATTCCAAATATTCGAGAACTCTTTATCCCAATTAACAAACACGGCAAGAACCTGGAGAATATCCAGATTATGGATCAGACTTTTGCATCTGATGTTCCCATTTTATATTTTCCTGCAGGTCTTTGCTCCCGGAAACAATCCCACGGAATCATCGACCTTGAGTGGAAAAAGACTTTTATCAGTAAATCCAGAAAGTATCAGCGGGATGTCATCCCCGTGCATATCTCGGGCCGGAATTCCAATTTTTTCTATAATTTGGCAAATATCCGGAAACGGCTGAGAATTAAAGCCAATATTGAAATGTTATACCTTGTTGACGAAATGTACAGACAACGCAATAAAACCCTCACAATAAGGTTTGGGAAACCTGTACCTTACACAACTTTTGACAGGAGATATTCTGATCTGGAGTGGGCCAGCCGTATTAAAAAATACGTTTACACTCTGGGAGAAGGTAATATACAGTCGTTTGTTGAATGGAATAAATAATAATTTTACGTGTAAATTCATTTTATTAAGATATGGAGCCGATTATCCCGCCTGTTGATCCGGCATTAATTGAGGCAGAACTTACAGAAGATAAATTCGTCCGTGATACGAATAATGGACATAAAAAAATCTTCATTATCACTCATGAAGATTCACCGAATATTATGATGGAACTTGGGCGACTGAGGGAGATCAGCTTTCGGGAGGCAGGCGGTGGTACAGGAAAGTCAGTGGATATCGATCAGTTTGATACAGATACTGTAGATCCCTTCAAACAATTGATTGTCTGGAGTCCCCAGGACAGAGAAATCGTCGGGGGTTATCGCTATCTTGAAGGTTATAATATCCGATGCGATGCTGAAGGGAATCTGTTTAGCCCTACAATCAAGTTATTCAAATTGTCAAAAAAATTTATCGACGACTATCTGCCTTATTCTATTGAGCTTGGCCGGTCGTTTGTTCAACCCGATTTCCAACCCCTGTTTAATATCCGTAAAGGAATCTATTCACTTGATAACCTTTGGGATGGATTGGGCGCCCTGACTATTGATAATCCTGACATCAGGTATTTCTTCGGTAAAATGACTATGTTTCCCCGGTTTAATATAACTGCACGGGATATGATACTCTATTTTCTGGATAAATATTTCCATGACACAGATAATCTCGTTCAACCACTTGAACCAGTTGGTATTACAACTGACTCAGAGGAATTGAAAAATATCTTCATAGGCCAGAATTACGATGAAGATTACAAGATCCTGATCAGGAATGTACGAAGGTTCAACGAAACCATTCCGCCTCTGTTTAATGCCTATATGAATCTGTCGCCAACCATGCTCGTATTCGGAACTTCTATTAACCACCCATTTGGTCATGTGGAAGAAACTGCAATCCTCATGGTTATCGAGGATATTTATGACATAAAAAAAGACAGGCACGTTTCTTCCTATAAGAAGAAACACTAACCCCCCTATCCATGTTCATAAAAACCTCATCCTTTGTCTTAAGTAGTACTGATGTGATGAAATGCCCGAAACCTGAGTATCCGGAATATGCATTTCTGGGTAGGTCGAATGTGGGGAAATCATCACTTATCAATATGCTGCTGGAAAGGAAGAACCTGGCCAGAATATCTGCTGACCCGGGCAAAACCCGGCTTATCAACCATTTCATGGTCAACAATGAGTGGTACCTAGTGGATCTTCCCGGGCTTGGCTACGCCCGCGTGGCTAAAGGAAAAAAAAGAGAATGGCTGAAAATGATCACCGCGTATTTGCTGAAACGGGAAAGCCTGTTAAATCTTTTTTATCTTGTTGATGCCCGGCTTGAACCCCAGACTATCGACGTTGAGTTCATTAACTGGCTGGGATATCACCAAATACCCTTTACACTGGTTTATACCAAAACCGATAAGGTAACAGCTAATGAACTGGCTTTGACAATGAAATTCCTGATGAAAAAATTGTCGGAAACCTGGAAGGAGCTGCCAATGATAATTCAAACGTCTTCAAAAACAAAGTCAGGAAGGGATGACATTCTTCAATTCATCGAAAATACGAATCCTATTTTTCGGATAAACAGGGAATCCGTAAACTAAACAATCCGGGAAATCATCTGAATTCGAGAAGTATACAGGCTTTAGGGACTGTGTCTCCCGGTTTGACATTTACTTTCCGGATGACTCCGTCGATGGGTGACAGAATGTAATTATTCATTTTCATAGCCTCAAGAACCATGAGGCGGTCATTGACTTTGACCTTGTCGCCAGGTTTGACATTGACTTTTCTGATGGATCCGGGAATGAACGACAAAACTTTTTTTGGGTCACCGGGGCTAAAAGATTTGCGGGTTAGAAACTTTTGGGTCAGCTGCGTCCGGTATTTAATACTGTCAATAATTAAAGTCTTGAAGTTGTTTGTTGAATCGTCAAATTCTTTCATAAACATCACTTTAATTACTATTTGTTATTTTTGGTCTTTTGCAAATCAGAGGCGACTATTCTTAGGCTGCCTGTTTTGCAGATGAGAATGATCGTCCTTGAAGATCAGGTTATTACTTTTTTGGTTAGAAAGGCGGTATGCCGTGTTTCTTGTTAAACCGCTCTTCACGTTTGTTAACAGATATATCAAGTGCGTGCAGCAGCATCTTTCGCGTTTCACTGGGATCGATAACGGCATCAATATAACCATATGCTGCTGCAACATACGGATTGGCAAATTTTTCTTTGTATTCCTTGATTTTTTGCCTGCGCATCTCATCAGGATTTTCAGCATTCTGTATCTCGGTCTTGAAGATGATGTTAGCAGCTCCCTCAGGTCCCATGACGGCAATTTCTGCGGTAGGCCAAGCAAAAACAAAGTCAGCTCTGAGATGGTGAGAGCACATGGCGATATATCCGCCACCGTATGCCTTTCGCAGAATGACTGTGAGTTTGGGAACAGTGGCTTCAGAATAGGCATATAAAACCTTGGCGCCGTGACGTATCACTCCGGCATGCTCCTGGTCAACTCCGGGAAGATAGCCCGGCAGGTCGACTAAAGTGATGAGCGGGATGCTGAAGGCATCACAGAACCGAATGAACCGGGCGGCTTTATCTGATGAATCAACGTCCAGCACACCTGCCAGGACAAGAGGCTGATTGGCTACAAAACCAACAGTCTCACCATTCATCCTAGCAAAACCTATGACAATATTCCTTGCAAAACGCTCCTGCACTTCAAAAAATTCTGAATCGTCACAGATGGCCATGATAATGTCCCGGATATCATATGGTTGGCGGGGATTTGAAGGGAATATATCATCGATTTTGTAGTTCCGCGACTTTGGTGACTTTTTAGGGAAGGGCTGAGCTTTCCTTTCATTATTCCAGGGTATGTAACTCACCAGTTGTTTGATCTGTGCGAAGCAGTCGGTCTCACTTTCAGCATAAAAATGGGCGTTCCCTGATATTTCAGAATGAACCTTTGCGCCACCTAATTCTTCCATCGTCACCTCTTCCCCGATAGTAGCTTTGATGACTTCCGGCCCTGTGATGAACATCTTGGATATTTTATCAACCACAAAAACGAAATCGGTCAAAGCGGGAGAATAAACAGCACCACCTGCACATGGTCCAAGTATCACCGAAATTTGAGGGATAACACCGGAGGCCACGGTGTTACGGTAAAAAATTTCACCATAACCGGCTAGGGAGTTGACGCCCTCCTGAATACGGGCGCCTCCCGAATCATTAATGCCGATTAGAGGCACTTTCAGCCTCAATGCCAAATCCATGATCTTAGTGATTTTCTTGGCATGCATATATCCAAGAGAACCACCGGCTACTGTGAAGTCCTGTGCATAAATACAGACTGGGTAACCGCTGATTGTTCCAGCACCTGTAATGACACCATCACCCGGCAGGTACTTCTTATCCATATCAAATTCCTTACCGGCGTGCTCAACAAATAAATCGGCTTCATGAAATGATTTGGGATCGAGAAGTGTGATGATGCGTTCACGGGCAGTCATCTTACCTGTCGCTTTCTGCTTATCTATGGCCTTTTGTCCTCCACCTTTCAGGGCAAACCGCATCCTTTTTTTAAGATCAGAGGTCTTCTTTCTTAAAGTTGACATGAAAAGCGATTTTGTTAGATGAAAATCTCCCTCTGATGACAAAATTACGTATTAATTTCATATAAGCAATTAAAAAATTATTGCTGCCATCAACACGTTAGGTCATTATCAACCTGTCAGGCTGATAATGAGAAAAAAAGAAAAATTTAATGGCATCTTTTTTTTATTTTTCTATCTCTCAAGATTCCTGATCAGAACTTTACCAGAGTTATCCCATCCCCTCCACGTTCAATATGTTCATCGGAGAAGTGCTTTACTTGTGGAATAGTCTTTAAGAAATCCCTTATCTGTGTTCTGAGGATGCCATTACCCTTGCCATGAAGAATGCTGATCTCGGGTAGGCCAAGGAGAATGGCATCATCAATATATTTTTGAAGTTCAGCCAACGCTTCATAGGTTCTCTTTCCACGCAGATCTATACTCAGTTTAAAATTGGCCATGCGGCTATTGATTTCATCGGCAATATTTTTTGAGGTTCTGTAATGTGTGGGTGTTGTGACCGTTCTGATATCCGGATTGATTTTTTCAAGTTTGTCTGTATGGACTTTAATGATGGCCTGGCCAAAGGCAATCGTGGCTTCCTGCCCTTTAATTTCAAGAATCTCTCCCAATATGTCCTGTCCGCTGATTTTGACATAATCACCTTTTCCGATGCCGGCCTTTTTTACAGGAGTAGATTTTTTTTGTTCTTTTGGAATTGACTGTGTTGCTTCCTCCTTTGATTGTGATGGCCTCTCAGCTTCTTCAAGCTGGCTGGCAAAAATTTTAATGTCTTCTCTCAATCTCTTTGTTTTCTCTTTTGATGCTTGTTGTTCCCGGATTTCCCTGATGGTATTTTCGATCAGACGATTTGCTCCATCAATGATCCTGCGGGCTTCTTCGCGGGCTTCAGAAAGTATCTTTTGCCTGGTATTCTCAAGCTCCCGGTTAAGTGTTTCATACTTGCTAATTACCTCAGCAAGAAAATCGTCGGCAACATTAAGCTCAGTTTGTTTCTTGCTTATTTCTTCCTTTTCGATCTCCAGTTGCTGTAACTGCTGGTCAAAATCAAGCTGTGTGCGTCCTGTCTTCAGTTCAGCAGTTTTGAGGATATCTTGGGGGAATCCGATTTTGTTGGCTATCTCAAAAGCATAAGAGCTGCCGGGATAGCCTATCTTAAGCCGGTATAATGGTTGCATGAGACGCGAGTCAAATAGCATTGCACCGTTGACTACCCCATCCAGCTTGCTTTCAAGCAGCTTGAGATTTGCATAGTGCGTCGTAATTACTCCAAATGCATTCAATGCACTAAACCGCTCCAGCGCTGCTTCAGCCAGAGCACCTCCAAGCTGGGGCTCCGTTCCTGAACCGAATTCGTCGATAAGAAAAAGAGACCTTTCGTCGGTATGCGTGAGGAAATACTTTATGTTCAGGAGATGCGAACTGTATGTGCTGAGATCATTCTCAATGGATTGTTCATCACCGATATCAATAAAAAGCTTCGAGAATACTCCAGTCTCCGACATTTCATCCATGGGCACCAGCATTCCTGTCTGAATCATGAATTGCAGCAATCCGATGGTCTTCAAACAAATGGATTTTCCTCCTGCATTGGGACCGGAAATGATCAATATACGCTGCCGTTTGTTCAGACTGACAGTCTGGGGTACAACATTTTTTTTTTGTGCTATATGTGATAAGTACAGGAGGGGATGTATGGCATCTATCCACCTGATATATGGTTCCGGCTGGATAAGAGGTTTACAGCTTTTTGTGGCCAGGGCAAAACGTGCCTTGGCACGTATAAAATCCACCTCGCCAAGGAAATGATAGGCCTTCTCTAATTCATCAGTAAATGGCCTTAAGAAATCCGTTAAATCGGTCAGTATTTTTATAATCTCCCTCCGCTCGGCAAGTTCGAGTTCACGAAGGTCATTGTTATGATCAAAAACCTCTGCAGGTTCAATATACACTGTTTGACCTGAGGCTGACTCGTCATGGATGAAGCCTCTGATCTTGCGTTTATAGGTCGCTTGTACCGGCAGAACGGCACGTCCGTCCCGTATGGTCACTTCAGCATCTTCCCTGATCCAGCCCTCTTTCTTGGCCTGCTGAAGCGTCTGTCCTAACTTCTTGTCAATGATTGTCTGTATAGAACGCATCTCCGCCCTGATTTTCTTCAGCACAGGAGAAGCAGAATCACGGATCCGGCCTTTTTCATCAATAATGGATTCAATGCGATGGATGATATCTTTATCCAGCAACAGATCCCTGACAAGTATGTAAAGTGCAGGATACTTTTCCGGACCTCTTGATTTGAAGAATGTAATACAACCGGTGATGGTCCTGAGTGATGTCATCAGGTCCAGTAGCGTTTCTTTCTCGATGAAAGTGCCTTCCGTTCTGATTCGCTTTAGTTCTGGTGTCAGGTCGTAATAATCATCTGCCGGAAAGGATAACCCCTCAATAAGAATGTTCCTGAATTCCCATGTTTGCTTGACCATCAGGTTGATCTGGTCAAAACTATCCGTAAAAACCATCTGGTCGACAAATGATTCCCCTAATGGGCTCAGGCACTCTTGTTTCAGCAGATTCTTTATCCTGTCAAAGCCTATTTTAATCTCAAAATCAGAAGGGTAAAGCACGTTTGATTTTTTTACAAAGTTACGATATTATACAATGGGAGTTCCGATATAAGCCGGTTCCGATGAGAAGATTCCGGAGGATGGTGATCCGGAATTAAAATTGGAACTACCTTTAAATACCAGGCTGTCGCCTTATAACATGATAGAAATATGATTGCCTCAGGCAGTTGGGTGCAATACTTATGGAATACGATCATAAACCTGCTCCGTGTGATAAATGGTTTGTACATTTGCACATCTGTTATTAGGTCATACATGCTTATTAACATTTTACTGAGATGTTAACAAATGCGAAATAATTCTCATACATTTGTATTACCTTTTTGAAAATTTCCGATAAAAAGCAGTCTGATGATCCATTATAAAGATGAGGCTATCCTGAAGGGTATCCTCGCAGGCGATAAAAATATCCTGAAGTATGTGTATGAATGGTATTTCAAGACTATCAGGAGTTTGATCCTGAGAAACAGTGGCAATGAACAGGATGCAGAAGATATTTTCCAGGACGCCCTCGTTATAATTTATCAGAGAGTATTAGATAATGATTTAGTGCTCGATTGTTCTTTTAAAACGTTTTTATATTCGGTTTGCAGGCATCTTTGGTTACAACGCCTTGAAAAAGAGAAAAATCCGGCCAATATCGCGGATATCGAAAACCATATCGAATTATCAGATGAAATGGTCTTTGAAATCTATGATGAACAGTCGGAAAAATACAGGTTGTACCAGCAACACTTTGTCAAACTCAGTAAGGACTGTCAGAAGGTTCTTAAACTTTTTTACAGTCATACGACCTTAAAAGATATTGCTGACATCATGGGGTACAAAACCGAAAAATATGCCAAAACCAGAAAATATCTCTGTAAAGAAAATCTCAGACAACGGATACTCAGTGATCCAAAGTGTAAAAAATATTTAGCTCAATGAACGAAAAATATAAATATCTGCTCATGATCGACAGGTACCTGGTTGGCGAAATGGATAGTGCCGAAGCCAGAGCCTTTGAGCTGGAACTGCAGTCAAACAAGGAACTAATCCAGGAGCTGGCATTTGAAAGAGACCTTTCTGATCTTCTTAAACAGCAGAATATCATTGAATTCCGGCAGAAACTCAGCGATGCTATCTCGGAATCTAAACAGAAAAAATATCGGAACAGGATTATACCCCTTACGAGGAAAAGTTATGCCCTCATGGCTGCTTCAGTGACTATCCTGATCATGATTGCTGCCTCTGTCTATCTCCTGATGCCGAAAACCTATTCCAACAGCAGGCTGTTCAGCATGTACTATGATTCAGATAAATTGAATATTACTCGCTCCGAAGGCACTTATCTCGTTGAAGCTTTGCGCTTATACCAGCAAAAAGATTTTCCTACTGCTATCGACCTGTTTAATGACGTCATTGCCGATGATCCAAATAATGCTGCAGTCAGATTCTATCTCGCTATTTCATTTATCGAAACAAACCAGGTTGATAAGGCTATCATTAACCTTGAAGAGATTATTAATAACGGGAAAAATCTCTACGTCGAACATGCTCAGTGGTATCTTGGATTATGCCTGCTGAAAATCAATCAAACCGACCAGGCCATCGAACTTTTCAGAAATATGGCCTACGATACCAATAATTATTATAGAAACGACGCCTCCAGGTTGCTGAACCAGATTAAAAAATCAAAATAAACGCTTAACAAACAGCCTTAAACTTCTTTTGATTTCCGACTTTCCCTCAGCCTCAGAATGAGATAAATATATCCACTGTAAACGAAAGTAGTCAGAAGTTGATACATGATTGGAGTTGAAACCAATGGGCCTTCAATTAATTGTATATCAATGAATAAATACTTCAATCCATAATAAATCATCTTACCGGCAACGATGCTGATCAACATAGTGAAAAAGGCATTCTTAATCTTTTTCACCAGAAAATAAAATAAACCGGCGTTGAGCAATAACTCTAAACCCAGCAGGAGTGTTTTATACACCGAAGGATGCATGGCTGTCAGAAACATGAACAAAGGCAGAACCAGGGCAAGAATATATGCATTCCATCGGTTCATATGGGCTATGGCCAGAATAACGGCCAGCCGCATCGGTTCTATGACATAAAAGGGAATTCCGGTATACTTCGAAACATAAGGTATGGCAAATACAAATCCAAACGCCAGAATGTTGAAAAGTGCGGTTTGAATAAATGTTCTCCTGTCAAAGTTATTCGATAAGTTTTTCATATTTTTGAAGAAAAATATTTTGCAAAAATATTCATAAATCAATACAGGAAGGTTATCCTGTTTGATGATGAAAATGTGAACAATCATGAAAAGAAGAGATTTCATAAAAAAGACCCTTGGTGCGGGTGTTGCAGCCGGTGCCACTATGTCGATTGGGGGATTTACAAAACTCTTTGCCGGTACGCCCTATGTTCCGGGATTACCATTCGACATGGTCGCTGTCAAGGGAGGCGAACCGGAAGTCATGTTCGACAAAGCCATTGAAGCTATGGGAGGTATGGGTACGTTCGTTAAAAAAGGACAGAAAGTCGTCGTCAAACCTAACATGGGCTGGGACGTATCACCTGAAAGGGCTGGCAACACTAATCCCATGCTTATGAAACGCATTGTTGAACATTGCTTCAATGCCGGGGCAAAAGAAGTATATGTCTTCGATAATCCCTGCGATCAATGGGAAAAATGTTACTCCAACAGCGGCATTGAAAAAGCTGTGAAAGATGCCGGCGGAAAAATCGTTCCCGGCAATACGGAATCCTATTATCAAAATGTAACAATTCCCAAGGGTAAAAAACTGAGAGAAGCTAAAGTGCATGAGCTCATTCTCGAATCCGATGTCCTTATAAACGTGCCTGTGTTAAAACACCATTCCTCAACCCGTCTGACCATTGCCATGAAGAACCGCATGGGTGAGGTGTGGGACAGAGGATTCTGGCATCGCAATGACCTGCACCAGTGTATAGCAGACTTTGCTTCATACCGCAAACCCGACCTGAATATTGTGGATGCATACAGAGTGATGCTGAAGAACGGACCTCGCGGTGTTTCTGTTGACGACATTTCTCTGATGAAACAATTGCTCCTCTCTCCCGATATGGTTGCTGTTGACGCTGCAGCAGCAAAAATATTCGGATCAGATCCTTATGATATAGGTTATATCCGGATAGCCGAGGAAATGAAGCTGGGAACCACCAAATTGGATAGCCTCAATATTAAAAGGATTATCCTGTGATGTGATGAAACGAAACTGGCTCAAAGGGATTCGGATAGCTGTTTCATTACTGTTTTTCCTTCTCACCATCCTGATCTTTCTGAATATTAAAGGAATTGTAACACCGGGGTTTATCAGCGGGGTCGTTTTTCTGCAATTTGCACCTTCTCTCATCAAATTTTTCACTCTTCTTAGCTTCGCTGCATTTGGATTTCTTATCGTCTTGATTTTGACTGTTTTATTTGGAAGAATCTATTGTTCAACGATTTGCCCTCTTGGAACATTGCAGGATATGATCATTTATTTTAGGAGAAGATTTTTCCGCAGAAAAAAATTCCGGTTTCTTAAGGCACAGCAAGTTGTTCGGATTTGTATCCTATTACTAACTATCATTTTTATTCTTGCGGGTTCAACTTTCCTGTTGAATCTGCTTGATCCCTGGAGCATCTTCGGCAAGATGATGACCAACCTGTTCAAGCCTGCATTAATTGGCCTGAATAATTTAATGGTTTATCTGTTGGGGGATCAGACTATATCTTTCCTGACTCCTGTTGAATTGAAGAAAGTGAGCATCTTTTCATTATCCTTTGCGCTGTTGTTTTTATGTATAGTCGTTATCTTCTCGGTGGTGAGGGGCAGACAATACTGCAATCTGATTTGTCCTGTCGGAACATTATTGGGGTATCTATCAAAAATCTCACTATTCAGGATAACGCTGGATCAGGCCCTGTGTAACAGCTGTGGTGCCTGCCAGGTGAAATGCAAGGGCGGATGCATCGACAGCAGGAACAGGACCATGGATATCACCCGCTGTATAGACTGCTTCGATTGCCTGAAAACATGTCCTTCTGATGGAGTAAACTATAAATTTTCATTTTTTAAAGGAAGCCAAATAAAGATCAGGAGGAAGGAAGATTTTATCGACCCTTCTGATACAGGTGAATTTACTATGGCCAGGCATCGTTTCTTTCTGACCTCCGGTGCATTGATAATGGGCATATTTGGTTATTTATATGGCCGGCATCCACAGCCTGAAAGTGATTCTGACAGCACTCTTGCAAATGAAGGAGTCAATCTGTCTGATCCTCAGGGTGTGAATCCACATGTACAACCTGTAACACCGCCAGGTTCTGTCAGCCAGGCCCATTTTGTCCAGGTCTGCACAGCATGTCATCTGTGCATAGCTACTTGTCCTGCCCAGGTCATCCAGCCGGCAATAAAGGATTATGGATTGACAGGCATCATGCAGCCCAAAATGGATTATCATGTCAGTTTCTGCACCTATGACTGTGTGTTATGTACCCTGATATGCCCCACAGGTGCCATACTACCGCTTACTATTGACGAGAAGAAGACAATCCAGATCGGAAAATCACGGTTTATCAAAAAAGAGTGTATCGTCGACACAAAGAATACCGCCTGCGGAGCTTGTTCGGAACATTGTCCGACAAAAGCCGTTGCCATGGTTCCGTATCAATACGGATTGACGATCCCTGAAGTAAATAATGAAATATGTGTCGGTTGCGGCGCCTGTGAATATGCCTGCCCTACTGATCCCAAAGCCATCGTGGTGGATGCCAATCCTGTGCATCTGATTGCTAAGTTACCTGTTAATATTAAAATTGAAAAGAAAGTGGATTTTAAGGAAGACTTTCCGTTCTAATCACCTGAATTTTTTATTTTCATTCAGGTGAAAACTTTACTGGGGATCATCTCATCGGATACCTTTTAAAAATCTCATCCGATTTCAGCAGGATATCGACATACTGAGCCCGTTTATAAGCAAACGGATCTGTAGTGTTTTTCCTGGATAACTTACCTCTGAAATCATTAATGGTCTTATACTTCTTCGACTCCATCCATTGTGTCATGTCATTCAGCATTATGCCGATCTGCCCTGCATGGTTTTTATAAATGGTGCTTACCACCTGCACACAGTCGGCGCCTGCCAGAATCATGCTGATCACATCTTCACCTGTCAAGATGCCGGTGTTGCAACATAAGGAGGCATTGATATTGCCGTATAGCAAGCCTGCAAACCGCAACGATAATCGGTTATCCTGCTGCACACTGAGATTATACGGGAAATAATTCTCTTCAATGTCAATGTCAATATCCGGCTGGAATAAGCGGTTAAACAGCACGACCCCGTTTAATCCGAGATTATCCATTCTCTTTATTACGAACAATGGATTGGTGTAATAGGGGCTTAATTTGACACTGATAGGGATCGACACCACTCTTTTCACGGTTCTGACGATTTCCAGTTGTCCCTCGCTGATTTCTACACCAGGTAAATTAAAGTCAACAGGCGTGGAATAAAGATTTAATTCAAGTCCATCAACTCCTATTTCTTCGAGCAATAGTGCATATTCTTCCCAGCTTTCTAAATATATGCAGTTAAGACTGGCGATCAAAGGAATATGCAGAACTTCCCTGGCTTTTTTCAGGTTCATCAGAAATTCTTTCGGACCGGCATGTTCAAGATTTGGAAAGAGCGATATCATTTCGGCATTACGTTCGCGGTATTCGTCAAGCTGTTGGGATAGATCCAGGCTTTCGAGCTGGATTTGCTCTTCAAATAAGGATTTGTAAACAACAGCCGCTGCGCCGGCTTCTTCGATCTTTTTTAAAAAATCCGGATCTGTTACGAGGTTACATGCACCCATGATGATCGGATTTTTCAGTTCTAAACCCATGTATTTGGTTCTTAGGTCAACCATATATCGTAATATTTTTAACTTATTGACGGACAAATATATTAAAATATTTATATACTTCAACAATTGATTTCAATAATCTAAAATGAATTTAAATAAGTGCCACTGAAGTTTAAATTCCTGTTAATTTATTCACAGGATTGATTGAAATTTTATAATTTCGCCACGGCTGAAAATTCAAAACATCTAAATATCAAAGACTTTTGTTAACATAAATTATTCTTAGTATGACAAAAAAGAAGAAATTCATTACCTGTGATGGTAATATGGCGGCTTCACATGTCGCATATATGTTCAGTGAGGTGGCTTGCATTTATCCGATAACACCTTCTTCAACAATGGCTGAATATATTGATGAATGGGCTGCAACGGGAAGGAAAAATATTTTTAACGAGATTGTCGATGTCAGGGAGATGCAATCCGAAGCCGGTGCTGCCGGTGCTGTTCATGGTGCATTACAAGCCGGCGCATTGACCACAACATATACCGCCTCCCAGGGTTTATTGCTGATGATACCCAATATGTACAAAATAGCAGGGGAACTCCTGCCGGCTGTATTCCATGTCAGTGCACGGACTGTCGCAGCTCATGCTCTCTCGATTTTTGGCGACCACGGTGACGTATATGCCGTCAGGCAGACAGGTTTTGCCATGCTGGCCAGCAGCAGCATACAGCAGATTATGGACCTTGCTGCTGTTGCCCATCTTACAGCCATCAAATCGAGAGTGCCATTCCTTCATTTCTTCGATGGTTTCCGCTCTTCACATGAAATCCAGAAGATTGAAGCCCTTAACACTGAAGACCTTGCAGGTCTCATGGATACAAAAGCCCTTCAGGCTTTCAGAGATAAGGCCCTGAATCCCGAAAATCCGGTCACCAGGGGCACAGCACAGAATCCTGATATCTTTTTCCAGGCTAAGGAAGCCGGCGGCAGATTTTATGAACCAGTGGCCGATATCGTTGAAGAATACATGCAGGAAATATTGAAGCTCACTGGTCGCGAATACCACCCCTTTACCTATTATGGATCTCCTGATGCCGAGCATATCATCATTGCAATGGCCAGCGTAACTGAAACGACAAGGGAAGTGGTGGATTATCTCATTAAAAAGGGTGAAAAAGTCGGCCTGATAACTTGTCATCTCTATCGTCCCTTTTCGGAGAAATACTTCTTCAGGGTTTTCCCGAAAAGTGTGAAGAGAATAGCTGTTCTTGACCGGACCAAAGAACCGGGAGCCCCAGGTGAACCCTTGTACCTCGAAATCAAGGAAATGTTCTTCGATAAGAAAGAACGCCCCCTGATCGTGGGCGGACGTTATGGCCTTAGCTCCAAAGACACAACACCGGCACATGTCCTGTCAGTCTTTGAAAACCTTAAAATGAAGGACCCTAAAAACCATTTTACCATCAGTATTGTGGATGATGTCAACTTTTCGTCCTTGCCATTAATTCCTGAAATCAACACATCGACAAAGGGGACTTATGAAGCCAAATTTTATGGGATTGGCGCTGACGGAACTGTGGGAGCGAATAAAAACTCCATAAAAATCATCGGTGATACCACGCCAAAATATGTCCAGGCTTACTTTGCGTATGACTCCAAGAAATCAGGCGGTATCACCACATCGCACCTCAGGTTTGGCGACAATCCCATTCAGTCAACATATCTGGTCACCATGCCTGACTTCGTGGCTTGTCATGTCCCTTCCTATCTTGATAAGTATGATATGCTGAAGGGTCTGAAAAAGGGAGGCACCTTCCTGTTTAACAGCATATGGGATGTTGAGGAAACCAAGCGAAGACTTCCGGATAATATAAAAAAGTACCTGGCCGATAATAATATACAATTCTTTATTATCAACGCGACAAAAATTGCTGAAGAACTGGGGCTGGGGACCAGGACAAATACCATCATGCAATCAACATTTTTCAAAATATCCAATGTGATCCCCTATGAACAGGCGGTGGCTGAAATGAAAAAAGCCATCATCAAGTCATTTGGAAAGAAAGGCGAAGATATTGTCAGGATGAATTTTGCCTCCGTCGACAGGGGGGGAGAGGTTGTTAAAATTGACGTGCCGAAAGAATGGGCACAGATTAAAGTGAAAGAACAGGATTCAGGTGTCCGGAATGTTCCCGAATTCATCAGCAAAATGGTAGAGCCCATCAATGCCATGAAAGGTGACGATCTTCCGGTGAGTGCCTTTGCAGGCAGGGAAGATGGCACATTTCCACCGGGAACAGCGGCCTATGAAAAAAGAGGCATTGCCGTCAATATCCCGGTATGGATCCCGGCAAACTGTATACAGTGTAACCAATGTGCCTATGTATGCCCTCATGCATCTATACGCCCGTTCCTGTTAACAGAAGAAGAGCTTAAAAAGGCCCCGAAAGGAACAGTAACCATCACAGCCATCCCCAAGACCTTTGCCGGGCTGAATTTCCGTATTCAGGTTTCACCCCTTGACTGCACCGGCTGCGGAAACTGCGCCGATAATTGTCCGTCAAAAGAAAAGGCCCTGGTCATGAAACCTCTGGGAACGCAAATAGGCGAAATAGAACGCTGGAATTATCTTGAAACCCACGTCATCTATAAAGAGAATATCGTTAATAGAGAACTGAATGTCAAAAACAGCCAGTTTGCCCAGCCTCTCTTTGAATTTTCGGGTGCCTGCGCCGGATGCGGTGAAACACCTTATGTGAAACTGATCACCCAATTGTTCGGAGAGAGGATGATGGTTGCCAACGCTACCGGCTGTTCATCCATCTGGGGCGGTTCAGCACCATCCACACCTTATACGGTCAACAAGCTGAGCGGTTATGGCCCTGCCTGGGCTAATTCGCTCTTCGAAGACAATGCTGAATATGGATTCGGAATGGTTACAGCAGTGAAAAAGATGAGGGAACGAATAGCGAGGTTGATGCAGGAGAATATGAACAATGTATCATCAGGCACACAGGAAGTGTTTAAACTATGGCTTGAAGGTAAAGATGATGCCCGAAAATCGAAAGAGGCTACCGAAAAACTATTGCCACTTCTTAAAAATGAATTCCATCAGGCAGTCAAGGAAATTCTTGCCCTTAAACGGTACTTAGTTAAAAAATCGATCTGGGTGTTCGGTGGTGACGGATGGGCTTATGATATCGGTTATGGTGGCCTGGATCATGTGATCGCTGCAGGTGAAGATATCAATATACTGGTGCTTGATACTGAAGTCTACTCCAATACAGGAGGCCAGGCTTCAAAATCAACCCCAGTCGGCGCTGTAGCCAAATTTGCAGCATCGGGTAAGAAAGTCAGGAAAAAGGATCTTGGTGCCATGGCTATGAGTTATGGTTATGTATATGTGGCGCAGATCGCGATGGGTGCAAGCCAGTCACAGACACTGAGGGCGATCAGGGAAGCAGAAGCATATCATGGACCTTCACTGATCATCGCTTATTCACCTTGCATAAACCACGGTCTGAGAGCAGGCATGAGCAAGACACAGGAAGAACAGGAAAGAGCTGTCGAGGCCGGCTACTGGCAAAATTACCGCTATAATCCTTTACTTGAGAATGAAGGTAAGAATCCATTTCAACTGGATTCCAAAGAACCCGACTGGAGCAAATTTCAGGATTTCCTGAATGGGGAGGTGCGATATACGTCTTTGAGGCAGGCATTCCCTGAAGAAGCTGTCATCCTTTTCCGCGAGGCTGAAAGAACCGCAAAATGGCGCTATAAGCATTATTCCAGACTGGCTAATATGGATTTTTCTGAGAAATAGGATTGACCAACCTGTTTTGACTGCCATACAAGCCAGTCAAAAAATGATAAGGCAAAATTTAAGCTCAATTTTTCAAAAATGAAAAAATTTCTGTATACTTTCTTTTCGGTTCTGATCCTTTTATTGATCATTATTCAGTTTTTTCGGCCTGCGAAAAACAGTGGTGATCATGATAATCATTCAGACCTTTTGACGCAGGCAAAAGTGCTGCCACTAGATCTCAGGAACAGATTGGTCACGTCGTGCTATGATTGTCATTCTGATAATACCCGTTATCCCTGGTATGGAAGGATAGCTCCTGTATCATGGCTGTTATACAGGGACATCAAAGAGGGGAAGGAAAATGTCAACTTCTCAGGATGGGCAAATTATGACGCCCGTAAGAGGATAAGTCTGCTTTCCAAGATGCATGACGAACTTGAAGAAAGAAGCATGCCGTTGAAAATTTATTTATGGATGCATAAAGATGCGCGAATGAGTGATGCAGAATATGAAACGCTTATGAAGTGGACGATTGATGAAGCAGAAATCCTTCTAAAGAATTGATATCATTTCATGCCCTCAATAAGGTATGAGATATGCTGTCATTTCCTGTTATAGATCAATTCAATATCGTCAAATAAAGCTTCGCTTCCATCTATGGCATCAATGCCATACCCTGAATTCAGAATGATTAAAATATGTTGGGGTCGCTGGTTATTGTAATATGTAAAAGGAACCGAGAACCTTGTCCATTTATCAGTTGTCACAGGGGACGAAACAAATAATGCCTCACCGATCCAGTTTGCTTTGGTCCCGAATTCAGGTATGGATCCTTGTCCTGTGTGCAGTATTGCCCAAACCATTATTTTATCATTCTCTTTCGGGAAAAACTTAAACCATCCTGTAAGACTATCAGGCCTCGAAGTAAAAGGAGTGTATGAATTACTTTCATTGGGATTGGTGTATACATATCCTTTTTCCGGTTTAAAATCAGGATGTATGGCTCCATTGGTCAACGTTCCCGTTGCAACAACATTCATAGTTGATTTGTTGATCAATTTAACGGAGTATGTTCCGTTATGGGCATCAGTGCTCCTGATCAAGCCATCCGGTGCAAGCCTGTTCATGAAATAGCCGCCATCACTGTTCTTCAGCGAGGTCCAACCAATAGGTTCTTCAATGCCATTTCTGATTATTTCCCATTTTTCAAATCCTGGATTCTTCAACTGCTCCTGCCCCAATGAAAAATTACAGGCTGTCAAAAAAATGCCCATCACCATCGAAGCCTGAACTAAATGGTTTTTCATTTCTGTGTTAATTTCAGAAAGTCAAGGTATACTGAACCATCATCGTTCTCATTTGCTCAGCTTTTAAAGGCCTTAAAGAGTATGTCCGGTTTAATAGGTTCTCACTGATAAGAGCAATCTTATGCCGGTCTGAAAACTGATAGCTGATTCTTCCGTCCATGATCACATTCCCATTGTTATGGTGGTAAAAATAATCCATATATTGAATGGGTTGTAATGATCCTCCTGAGTTAATTGTTGCCTGTTCAAATTCTTCAATAGATTTATCCAGGTTTTCGATTTTACTGAAAAACTTCAGGGTGTAGCCGAAAGCCCACTGTGCGTGTTGATAATTCAGGTCAGCCTTGATGGTGTGCAGGAACCTGTATTTCAAAATTCCATGGCCCGGATCCACACTGGTGGTATTATAACTGAAATCGGTATGACCTCCCGGATTATAATCATGGGCAAATACATAATCCGGTTCGAGTGTTTTAGGTAATATATAATTATATCCGATCACCAGGGTAAACTGTCCGGCATCACCGATTTTAGCCACGCCTGAAACAGAAATATCAATGCCGGTTATTTTGGATTTACCGGTGTTTAAAAATCTAAATCCTGCTACGGCAAAAGTATATGTCGGATCCCAGAAACCGAAAAGATATTCAATGGTATTGCGGTATTCCTGATAGAAAGTAGCAATGTCGATATACCCGAAATATTTCCAGAATTTAAAGGCCTGTTTGATACCCATTTCAGCATTCCAGCTGCTTTCAGGAACAAGGCCGGGATTATCAAACACTGCAATTGCACCCATAGAGGTTTTGATAAATCTTTCGGCGATGGTCGGATACCGGTAACCCTGGCCATATGAGAAACGCAGGTAAGTCTCCTGAAATAATTTCATGTTGGCCCCCAGTCGGAAGATAGGTTTGACATCCGTCACCGAGTCATTGAGCCTGAAATATTCGATCCTGGCACCTAAAGTCAGGTTGACCGTCTTATAGAGATTATCCTCCAATTCGCCATACACTGAAAAATTAAGTAGGGTATTATGAGGCGACCCTCCCCCGGCATACATTTTTGCTAATGAATTGGTGTATTGAGCCGATAATCCACCGGTGAATTCAAGATTATTCATGAACCCGTAGGTCTTATGGAACTGGTAATCCGTAAAGAATACGGTGCTGCGGTTCGACTGGTCATTGCTCATGTCATTGTCGAGGTGAAATATCCTGGCTTTGAGGCTGTGTTTTATGCCTGTTTCAGAAAAAAAGCTGGCGAAGGGATCCAGATAAAAGAGAAATTGGTCCTGAAGAATGGCAGCACCGGGATAAGCCCGATAAAATCCGGATGTGTCATCGAGCCATGCCATGACCATATTGGTGTTGTTTTGCATGATATTCCCATTGATCCCATAGTTAAGACCCTGAATACGTTTCGACCGGTACCGTATGTTGAAGTTAAACCTTGCCCAATTAGTTGCCATCTGACTATTAATGAAGTCGGAAACTGTATCAATGACTTTTGGCCCGGGTTTCGGAGGCCCCAGGAATCCATGATCAAAATTGACATTACCACCGATGACCAAATCTAAATTGCCTATCATTCTGGAGTGTAAAAAATTTACTCCTGCCAAATAAGGAAAGTCCTTCCACCATTTTGCTGCAGGATTTTCAGGAGGGGAATAAAACCCTCCGAAAGAGACTATTTTGGTGAGAGGTTTAATCTTTGGATAAGCCGACCGGATATAGATGGCTCCACTGAGGGCATTGGAACCTGAGAGGACGGAGGCGGCTCCTTTGACGACCTCAATCTGTTCAATGTTTTCAGTAGGAATAATGTCCCATAGAGGTCTGCCTGCATCACCGGTGAGTATTGACATCTCATCAATGAAAACTGCTACTTTGCTGCCAACACCAAAAGTAAATCCGCTTCCACCTCTTATCTGGGCTTCACCGTCAAGAATATTCAACCCGGGCGTTTGATCCAGGATTGTTTCAATACTTCTCGTGTTCTTGCTTTCAATGAGCTGAGCCTTAATGACCTCCATCGAGACAGTCAGGTCTTCAATATTCTTATCATATTTACCGACTTTAACCTCAATGCCTTCAAGTTCATTCACATAGGGTTCAAGACCGATTTCCCGGTAACATGTGTCGCCCGGGTTTATGGTCAGGTTAATGGTATCGGTCGCCATCCCGGTGAAACGGACAATAAAAGTATGTTTCCCGGGAAGAACGCTTATCAGGAACCTGCCCTCGAAGTCAGTGGCAGCACCAACAGAAGGATCTCTTTTTTGGATAATATTTACACCCACAAGAGGTTCCCTGGTCACTTTATCAAATACAACACCTTTGAAATATCCTTTATCCTGGCCTGTCACCAGGAGCACAGAACAGAGAGTAAAGAAGAGTATGAATGAATACCTGACTGCCATCTCTTGGATATTTGTCTTTAAAGACTGCTCAGGATACTTGTCAATCAATAAATATCTTCATGGATATGGTGTCTTTTTTATACGCTATTTTTCCGATGTAGATGCCAGCCGGAAGCTGAATATTAACAGGTAAAACATCAGAAGTGACAGGTTGCGTCAGAATAATATTTCCGTCAAGATCAATCAGGAAAAATGTGGAAGAATTAAATAAATCATCAGGTAATTCTTTGAGATAAATGCAGTGATCGTAATAATAGATATTCACGCCCCGTAAGCTGCTTTCATTTATACTTCCCGGATTATAGATCAGCTCAATATCATCAAAGTAGGCAACACTTCCTGCAATAGCCTGGGTGCGATACCCTGAGTTCAAGACAAGCAGGATGAATTGCGGTGCATCAGGCTTAAAATATTCGAACGGAACCGAAAAACGCATCCATGTATCCACTGTATCAGGAGGGAAAATATATTCAGCATGTGCAACCCAGTTATCCTGTGTTCCGTGTTTTGGTAATGCACCTGAATTCACATGCAGGATAGCTGTGAGTTTACCTTTATCATTATCGACGGGATAAAAACGGAACCATCCGCCGATACTGTCGGGTCTGCCGGTAAATGGAGTGCACCACCGCGGGTCATCAGGGATGGTATAGACATAACCGCTGTCGGCAATAGGGTAGGTATGGACACGGCCATTGGTGAGAGTTCCGGTTGCCACAATACCAAAGGTGGATTTGTTTTCAAGCCTCACCGAATAACTGCCGGTATGAGCTTCTGTGCTTTGTTCCCAAACCTGCGGAGCAGCATTGTTAAGCTGTTCATTATCCGAGGTCTTTATTGAACTCCAGTCTGTAGGTTCATCCACCACCGTTCCCGCGTTTTCCCACGACTCAAAACCCGGATTTTCCAACTGCGGCTGCGTCTGGGAAAATCCTGACAATCCCAAAACTATAAGTATCATTGTTAAGTAATGGTTTTTCATGATAGTCTAATTGATGGTCATTTCAAAAGGCATTCTGGCCTGAATACCATCTAAATGGGTGACATTTCTGATAAGTTGATAATATCTGTAATTTTCGCCAAGTTCTTTTTTAATGATGGAGGATTCACCTCTTCCAGTCAGCCCTTCAATGATTTGCTGGAAGAGATCTTTTTGTCGGGGAAGTGAGAGTAACTTATAATCGGTAATTCCGGCCATTTCCCCAGCCAGTTTTATGGCTTTTTCTATTCCTCCAAAATCATCAATCAAACCAATGGCTTTTGCATCGGAGGCACTCCAAATGCGGCCCTGTCCAATAGCATTTACACTGTCGGTTGTCATGCTGCGTGCGCCGGATACAAGATTCAGGAAATCCGAATAAGTATCATCAACATACGATTGCATAATGGAAGATTCGTAATCTGTCATAGGCCTGGTAACAGAAGGAAAGCCGGAATTTTTATTGGTCTGGACATTATCCATTGTGATACCCAGTTTTTTATTCAGAAGTCCCTGAAAATTTGGAATTATTCCCCACACTCCAATCGATCCGGTTAATGTTGTTTCATCGGCGATGATCTTGTCGGCGTTGCAGGATATCCAGTATCCTCCCGAAGCTGCCACATCGCCATAAGATGCGACAACCGGTTTAACTTTTTTTGCCAGTTCAATTTCGCGGCGAATGACATCTGATGCGAGGGCATCACCACCAGGTGAATTGACGCGGAAAACAATGGCTTTTACAGTGCTGTCTTTCCGCGCTTGACGGATAGCCTCCGACAACCTCTCCGATCCGATGCTGTTATCATCCCCTTCACCACCTGCTATATCACCCAAAGCATAAACCACAGCAATTTTATTGGACGTAAACTTCGGCTTTGTATCTTTCAGTATAACCCCATCATATTTCGACAGCTTGACAAGGCTGATCTTTTTGTTTTCCGGCAGATTCAGAAGATTTCTGAGTTCAGCCTGTAACTCATCCTTATACATCAGTCCATCAATAAATCTGTATTTTAGTGCATCCTCCGAATTTTTGACCAACAGGCTGTCGGCAATGGCATTTATTTCATTAACCGGCAGGTTCCTGCACTCCGATACGCCCTTCACGATATGGTTCCATACATCACCAACATAAGCCATGATCTGTTCACGGTTGGCATCACTCATTTTTTCAAGGAAGAATGGCTCAACAGCACTTTTATATTTATTTCCTGCAGGCCGGATGATCTGAACCTGAATATCAAGCTTTTCGAGCGTTCCCTTGAGGAACATCAGCTCGGCATTCACACCCTTGAACTGCATGACTCCTTTAGGATGCATGTATATTTTATCGGCAATGGTAGCCATATAGTATGCCCCTTGCGTGAATACTTCACCATAACAGATGATGAATTTACCCGATTCTTTGAATTCCAGTAACTTATTGCGTATCTCTTCAATGGTGGAGATGCCCGATGGAATAACACTCAGTTCAAGGTAAATGCCTTTTATGTTAGGATCATTCTTGGCTTTTTCAATGTTCCTGAGAATATCATTCAGCCCCATGATCTTTTCGAAAGCAAAGTTTGAAAAGTCAAACGGATTGATTGATTTTGGAGCCCGGTCAGGAACAGGGTTTTCGAATTTCAGATAAAGTAATGATTTTGCCGGTATCATCACCACATCCTTTGAGCCTGACATGGAAACAGCAGAAAAGACAATCACGATGAAAATGAGAAACAGGATAATCAAAGTCAGAATAAAACCCAACATTGATGCGAACATAAATTTGAAAAAATCTTTCATTTCCGGTTAATTTTAAATGTGGGTATGAAATTATAAAAAAGTAATACACGATTCCAATCTTATTGTATTTTTGATTATCCTTTTTTCAGATATTTCAATATGAGTAAAGTATATCTGCTTCTGGGGAGTAATTTAGGCGCCAGGGAGGTCATGCTGAAAAAAGCCGCTCTTCAGATCAGGCAACATATTGGACATATCTTGAATCAATCATCCGTTTATGAAACTGAACCGTGGGGTTTCGCCGGTGAAAATTATTTTCTGAACCAGGTGATCATTGCAGAAACATCTGCCACCCCGTCAGAGATTCTTGAAACTGTCCTCCTGATCGAAAATTCCCTCGGAAGAAAGAGATCTGAAAATCGTTATGCTTCCCGATCTATTGATATTGATATTTTATTTTTCGATAACCAGGTCATTTATGAAAAAGATTTGATCGTCCCTCACCCGGAATTGCACAAAAGGCTTTTTACACTTATTCCTTTGGCAGAAATAGCACCAGACCTGGTACATCCTGTATTCAATAAACCTGTATCTGTTCTTTTAAATGAATGTGATGATCGACTTAAGGTTTCTAAAGTCGGATAAATTTCCGAATTTCATAAAACATGAATCATTAATCATTAATTGTTCATAGTCAATGCTTTACAATTATATTTGCATCGAAGGCAATATCGGAGCCGGTAAGACTTCGCTGGCTACACAGATTGCTCAACAGTATAATGCAAAATTGATACTGGAACAATTTGAAGATAATCCTTTTCTTCCCAAATTTTATAAAGATCCTGATAAATATGCCTTTCCTCTCGAATTATCCTTTCTGGCAGCCAGGTATCAGCAGTTGAAAGTTGATCTTTTACGTCAGGATCTTTTCCGGTCATTTACCATTTCCGATTATTATATCAACAAATCACTGATTTTTGCGCGGCAGACTATTCATGACGACGAAATGTTCTTGTTCGCAAGACTTTTTAATATTATCATGTCAAATCTACCTAAGCCTGATCTGCTGGTATATTTGCATGTGGATATTGACCGGCTTCTTCTGAATATCAGTCTGAGGGGACGGTCGTATGAGCAGAGCATACAGTCATCATACCTGGAGGTCATTCAGCAAAGCTATTTTGATTATATAAAGCAGCAGCAGGATTTGCGGATACTCGTTCTTGATGTCAACAGGATTGATTTCATCAATAACCCGGCACATTATGCCGCAATAAAAGAGGTAATTTTTCAGGAGTATACAGTAGGCATTTACCGGATCCGGCTGGGGTAAAAAAAATCCCGGAGATTTGATGAAATCCCCGGGATCCATAGAATGTAGAATGGATGATTATTTCACCGCATTCTGGAAGTTGGGTTCGTTGAAATACTTAAGGAATTCTCTGTCTCTTATGGCCATTGCCTTGTAAGCGCCATCAGCATTGATGGCCTTGCCCAGATTGTCATACAGCATGGTGGTATTGTCGGTTCTGGCACCCAGAACGGCTTTCAGATAAAAAGTCTGGGCATTATCCGGAGCACACTTTAATTCAGCCTCGGCACCTGAATTATCTCCCTTGATTAATTTGGCAAGAGCGATATTATAATTGCATTTCTTGCCTGCCATCATGGTAAGGGCCTTATCAAATTCACCTTTGGGAATAAGCATGATACCCATATTATAATCTTCCTTTACACCGAGGTTCTTAGCCTGTCCGTAATAAGTTTCAGCCTTGGTAAAATCTTTATTTTTCGAAGCAACTGCGCCCAGGTTGTTGATAATCATCGGATTATTCGGCTTGACCTGATTGGCTTTTTCAAGTAATGGCTGGGCATCGCCAGGTTTACCTTGCATCAGATAAGCCCATGCGGTATTATTCAATCCTTTCCAGTCATTTGGATACAGGTTGATATACGCTTTGTAAATCTGTAGTTTGGTATCCAGATTTTCGGTTAGTGTTCCGGCATAAAGCAATTCCTTATCCGTTAACGCAGAAGGATTTGTGGTTGCCAATCTGGCGATCTCCTCGTCTGATTTTTTTGGCTCATAGCAGGTTACTTTCATCATCACCCTCCTGAGAGCAGGAAGGATCTCATCTGCTATCTCTTTATACACTAATGTCATATTGCGGATCTCCTGTTCCCTCTTGTTAACATCAGGCTGAGATCTGACCACATTAAGTATGGTATTTTTTTCCTTGATACCGGATCCTTCAACTGCTTTCACGAAGCCATCCCAGTCTTCGCCATGGCCAACAGGAGTAAGCTGAAGTTCTTTTTCAGGATCTTTAATAGTAACCTTTGTTTCTTTTTGTTTGGCCAGTTCCTTTATCATATCAATAAAGTATTTCTTGCCGGTTTCTGCCCTGCGGTTCGACAGCCCGGCATTAAATGTTTCTTCACCTTCAGGTGAGGCCCATGCATCGAGATTTACACTCTTGATCTTCCAGCCCTGTGCAATATAATCTTTGAAAGCTTTGAGCTGTTCAGCAGCTTTGGGATCTTTATTTAAAGGCAGTTTCAAATCCAGATTATTCATATTAACCTTAAAGTAGATAATGCCCGATTTGCTTATGAGAGTTTCTTTCTCATAATACTCCGAACAATCCATTTTTAAGGCTTCGCAGGTTTTTCTGTCAGCATGCAAAAGATCCTCGTCATGCATAATAAAGTCTGACGTATGAATGACCCCGTCAGCGAGTTTTACTTCAGCAAGCTGTACAAGGTTTTTCCCCTTTTTGTAGAGTTTCGGAGCCACCATCAGTTCTGACACATCCATATCAGGTACATAATCGATAATATCACTGTATTTGATTGTGCCACCTGCCTTTTTATAAATAACGTCGCCTTCCCCTTTGTACTTTTCACCAACAAGGGTAATGGTCTTGAGCTGTTTTTCCTGCCCGGCATACTTTAGAACAGGAGTAAATTCTACCTTATCTTTCTTATTAAAGGATTTCGGCGGGATAGTCGCCTGAACACTGACATCAATTTTTCCACCTTTCATTTCCAGTACCGGAGGCGTTGTTTTATAGGCTTCCGGTAATTTTGTTGTAACACAACTGGATAAAAAGAAGATGAAGATGGAAAGAAAAGCTAAAACGCGTAAATCAAACTGTCTCATAGTTTTATTATTTTAAAAATTAGTAAAAAGATGTATTCGGTACTTATGAAATTAAACACGAAGATATTAAAGATAATATTTATATCAAATAGTAAAATTAAAATTTATTACAATACAATAATTTTTTTATTTCACTATATTGAAAAAACATCAGGGTCCACCTTTAAAATACCTTAGTGATATTGGTTTTTATTGATAAAGATATTCCGGGTAACACATATAAAAAAGGGCAATCCGCAATAAAGTGGACAGCCCTTTTAATTATGAGCAGACTGTTAATTTGTACTATTGAGCAAGGTGTATTTCAACACGTCTGTTCCTTGCTCGGCCTTCAACTGTGGCATTGGTATCTCTGGGTCGCGATTCGCCATATCCGGCAGCAGCTAACCGGCTTCCATCGATGCCTTTATCAATAAAGTATTGCCTTACAGCCATGGCACGGTTCTCTGATAAGGTCTGGTTAGAAGCATCACTGCCAACATCATCGGTGTGACCATCAATGGTGAATTTTGAGTTTGGATATTCGCCCATGATCTTAACGATGTTATCAAGCTTCGGATAAGATATCGGCTTGATGACATACTTACCTGTTTCAAACTCAATGAGGTCAGCGAAGCTCTGCAGGGTTTTTTCAATTTGTTTAACCTTGACCGTATCAATTACCGTGATTTTCTCAATCACAGGACAGCCGTTATTTTCCTTAGGTCCTTTCTCTTTCGGGCATTTATCATCTTTGTCTATTATGCCATCGCCATCTGTATCAGGACATCCCTGTAATGCGATCACCCCCGGTTCTGTCGGACATGCATCATCAATATCCGGTATACCATCTTTATCTGAATCCGGGCATCCTTTAAATTCTACCGGTCCGGGTATATCAGGACACCTGTCATCAATATCCGGAATACCGTCTTTATCTCTGTCAGGGCAACCATTTGATTCAACAGGTCCGGGTATGTCAGGACATCTGTCATCCATATCCGGAATACCATCTTTATCTTTGTCAGGACAACCCTTTAATTCAACAGGTCCGGCTATGTCAGGACATTTGTCGTCGATATCCGGTATCCCATCTTTGTCCCTGTCAGGGCAACCTTTAAATTCGAGGGGTCCTGGTTGTGTCGGGCAACGATCGAGGCTATCCACCAAACCATCGCCATCCGTATCCGGGCAGCCATTAAATTTTTCAAGGCCCCATACATATGGGCAGGCATCATCCTTATCTGAAATACCATCTTTATCAGTGTCTTTTGCCTTTCCAAACCTGACTTTCAGGCCAACAGAATAATTCATATAATCTTGGAAATCAGTCAAATATTTATAAGCGGCTGTAAAATTAATGCCAATCAGTTTATAGGGCCAGAATTCAAGCCCAATGCCAGGACCGAAAGTGAGGTACGGTTTTTCATCAATACCGGTCGCACCAATTGCACCAAAAATGTAGGGTGTAAAAAAGGAATTTTTATTCAGTAGATATCCATTGGCAAACTGGTACTGTAATTCAATGTTAGCATACCAAAGGAAGTTATTAATCAGAAGGACCGAATCAGTAGCATGATTCGGGTTGCCACCCCAACGAATCTTCGAATTTTCATACTGCATAAATCCAAAGTTACCTTCTAAAGTGAGAGAGGGGATAAGAGAACGTCCGACCGATATTTTTGACGGTAATACCTCACCCACCCAATGGGCTTGAGTGAGCTGGTCGCGGACAGGTAATTCCACGGCCCAGAAATCGACCCAGTGCCAGCTTACACCGACAGCCCAGGGATACTTGTAATTCTGAGCATTTGCAGTTAAACTGACAAGCAATATCCCAATAAGGAAATGCAATCTGATAAGTTGTAACAGCTTTTTCATAGGCGTAGTTTTTGGTTAGATTTTAATTAATATTATAATTTAAAATTATATCAAATTCAATGGCAACCTATAAACGGTATTGTATAAAAAATGTTTACGTAAAGATACAAAAAAAGTGACCAAAAGCAAATTTTTTTTATTCCTGACTTTGAATCCGGTAAAATATTATAGTAATATATACAACTCTTACCGTATAAAAAACTCCGATCGATACAAGGTCACCTATTCATTTTTTCCGGATTGACATTTGAAAGCTTATTTCTGAGCATGAATAAATTTCACCAGCATAAATCAGTCATCATGAATGAAGAAAATGTGCCAATGGTTCCCGAAGAGGTGATTATGAGCAAGATCTATCTGATTAGGGGAAACTTACACTTTCATCATTGTCATTCTCATGGTAAATTGGCAATTGAAATTGGTTTTGGTAATTCGATATTGGATATTTTTCTTTCTTATCTAAGTTAATATAAGGCAAAAACCAATTGTCTCGGCTTCTGTTCTTCAAAATTACTTCATTATGGATACCCAACCGCTCAAGAAGGAGAAATTCATTTTTTATCTGATAAAGATGAATGTAATATCAACTTACAATAAATATTTATCAATTGACAATTTGTGATTAAGATAAATTATTTTATCTTTGCTTAAAAGGTTGTTTTGTAATTGCACCGGCAAATAAGCCATAACTAAGATGAGATACAGAGGGTCCGAAATAATCATTGACGGAATTAGACACTGCGACCGTAAGATTCTTAATGAAGTATATAGCGCCAATTATCCTCTGGTCGAACAATTTGTAATGAATAATTTTGGCAGCGTCGACGATGCCAAGGACATTTTTCAGGAAACAATTATTATAATCTATGAAAAGATAAAACATAGTGACCTTGAACTCACATGCTCTTTTCAGACTTTTTTGTTTTCGGTTTGCAAAAACCTGTGGTTTAAAGAGATAAGATGGCGCATGAAACAGTTTGATGAGGATAACAACGATTATGAGTGCCTGAGAAAAGAAGAAGTAGACGAATTATTCGCAACTTATATAATAAATCGCGAATCCAGGTTATTTTATAAACATTTTAATAATCTGAGTGAGGAATGCCGGAAAATTATAAAATTTTACCTGGAAAAAATCCAGACAAAAGAAATTGCCAGCATAATGAACTATGAAGGTGTTATCGACGTCAGAAGAAAAAAATACAGTTGCAAGGTAACCTTGATCAGAAATATCAGGGAAGACCCGGAATTTAAAGTAATGATGGAACATGAAAATCAACCGGAATTACAACTTGTTAATAATTGATTACCTAAATGGGGATTTGACAGGGAAAGAGCGGGAAGAGTTTGAACATGAACTTAATACCAATCCCGAACTGAACAGGATGTACCGGCTGCATTGCAAAGTGGACAAGGCTTTGATGCAGGATGACGTGAATAGGTTGAGGGACATGCTTGAAGAAATCCACCACGAGGTAGTAAATAAAAAACACTCCGTCGGGTGGTTGAAATATGCAGCGGCAGCCCTCATCCTGATTTCAGTTGCTACAGCGGCCATGTGGATCATTATGCCCGGCAGACATCAAGACAGTGACAAACTGTTTGCACGTTATTACCATGTTTATGAGACACCCGGCGATGTCAGATCCGGCATCAATCAAACCAACACAATTTTTTCAACAGGGTTGCAATTATATGATGTGCAGGACTACCAGGGAGCTTACTCCAACTTTATCCGCGTCAGGCAAACCGATTCATCGGATATGGCCACGCCGTTTTACACAGCCATCTCACTGATGGAACTTGAGAGATACAATGAAGCCATTCCTTACCTGCAGACTGTGATTGACCATCAGGATATTTTGTTTTCCGATCAGGCCCGATGGTATCTGGCTTTAACCTATTTAAAAACAGAGAATATACCTGGTGCGGAAGAATTATTGCAGGAACTTAAGCGAACAAGCCACCATTATCAAAAAATGGCCGGGACATTACTTTCAAAAATGAGACACGATTAATATCGCCTCTTTTTCCATTTCACCTTATACCCGCACCTTCTTAATAAACTTATCCCTGAAATACCCACTATAAGGATGATCAGCGTTAATACAAAGGCTGGGCGGTACTTATCGCTACATGGAACATTTGCCGGATTCCCTATGCTGGCAAATCCGGCCCAGAAATGAGGATGGCTATTCAGTGGATCGGCCGATTCAAGATACGCTAGTTTTGCAAGCCGTAACGATTCAATCTTGGATTTGCCCTTTTTGAGATAGGAGTAAAATGTTTTTATGATTTCAGCACTGCTTTTATCATATACCGGCCATCGTGTTGCAATAATCCCGGGACAACCGGCAAAATAAAATCCACGTGCTATGCTCATGATGCCTTCGCCATTAATATAGTGGCCCGAAAAAGTATTACAGGCACTCAATACGGCCATCGTAGCGTTCAGAGTCAGGTTATATATTTCGTACGTATACAGATATCCGTCATCAACAGAGTCGTTATCTGAGGCAAAGATAAGTTTCGAATACATCGGATTATCTTCATCAATAAACCCATGCATGGCAAGATGAATGATGGAGTAATCACCGGCACATGACTTAAAAAGCGTTTCATTTGCATCGCTGTCTTTGAAAACATCTCCCCGGTATAACCTGGCAATAAACGACACTTCATCCTGCACGAACTTCAAATGTACCGGAGCGTCTTTTGATGTTGTATCTCTATTAGTTATTTTATCAGCGATAGTATGGTAGTTGTAATCGGGAGCAAAAGCCACCAGCCTGTTTTTTGCAACATTCCTGTGGAACCTTTCACCCGACAGAAGCGTCGCAGAGTAGCTGTATCCGATGGCATGTCTCTTCAGCAGGTACCCCAGTTTATAGTAATCATTTTGACTGACAGGCGCCTCGTCAAGCAATATCTCGAAAGGAATGTACGCTAACTTGCCGTCAGGTATGATGATCAAATCTTTATCTGTCAATAATGCCGAAACAGGCAATAATAATTTTGTATAGAGGTCGTATAAGGCGCCAGTAAATTCAGAGAATTCGCTCATGGACTGATGATCGAAATTTTCTGTATATAAATCATTTATGATCTCTTCGACTTGCGCATAAAAGCTGCTGTCGACGGTTTCAACGGCTACTGCAGATTCTCCTTCATCATTACAGGCAAAAATATAGATGAACAGATCTTCAACAACGTACTCAATAATGGCCTCGTTTGGACCCATATTTTTAAGAAGTCCGTCAAGAGTAATGACGTTCTGACCATATTTCAGGTCATAGTATAAAGGAAATTTCTTTTCAAGCTCTTTGACAAAATTTGTTCTCTCGTTTTTTAATTCAAAGAGTTTTTCATTCCACAGATCAATTTTCACACTATCGGGATTTTTTTGTAGTAATTCTTCTGAAACAAGCTGTTGAGATGCATAAATGGAATGATTGTATTCTTTTTCCTTGTCGATGTAGCTTGCCGGAACATTTCCCACAATTTTTGCCTCGGCATCTTTCATCGTTTCCTGTAAAATTGCTGCTTTTGATAATTCGGCGAAGGCAAAGGCATGGCTTAAAAATTCGACATTTTTTGTCACGTCATACAATTCCATTGCGATTTTAAGTCCGGTGATAAGTGTACTGCGGTAATTTTCCGTCACTGCGATTTTACTTTCCGGGTCAGTATAGGATATACGTAAGTATTGTATCAGATCGACAGCAAGCTGTGATGTTTTCAGGCCGGCTTCAAGCACCTGCAGGCTGTCGGGATAAAGCTGATAAAGCTTATAAAGGGCTTCGGCTTTCCTTTTTAATGTTTTGAGCAACTGGATCTCCGATAGGCATTCATGAATCGATGGATTTGAAAAATCATCCTCAACATTAAAATTCTTTGATACAGCTATTAAGGCCTTTTGGTAATAATCCAGAGCCTGACTGTAGGCTCCCTTGCCTGAGTAATAATCACCCATATACGTCAATACATTAGCAGTAGAAGGATGTCTTATTCCATAATTGAGGACATAAATATCATAGGCTTTTTGCATGTAATTAAAACACCTTGTACTATCATTCGTTCTCCATAAAAAAATACTATAACTGAGATAATCAAAGGCAAGATCAGGATGATGGCTGCCGGAACATTTAATTCTTTCTTCAATGGTCATTGAATAATATTGGCTGGCCATATCAGGATCATTAAGCATTACGTAACAGTCAGCCAGAGCAGCGTATGTATAGGGAAGATAGGAAGGACAAAATTTTTTACTGATATCGATACATTTAACAAATTCCGATTTTGCTTCTTGATATTGCTGATTATTGTAATAGATTAAACCGGTAGTGTATATAATGTCTGAAAATCTTGATTTGTTTGGAATATTATTTACTTCCAAGATGAGCCTTGCATTATTGTAATATTCTACTGACTTTAACCATTCACCTTTCAAATTGAAAATATTGCCAATATTTATGTATACATCCCCAAGTTTATAATAATTCGAACCAAGATGTGATTGATATATAAACGCCGCCTTATCAAAAATAATTAAAGCAGAATCATAGTTACCCATTTGTTCATAGATTCCGCCAAGTGTTATATATACCTTTGCCAAATTTACTGTATATGTAGTTGGGCTCAATTCATATATATCAATAGCTTTTTTCGAATAGCTAATGGCTTCGAGATAAGAACCTTTTACCAAATACGTAATGGCCACATTATTGTAATATGTTGCTAACTCATTATCATTACTGCCTTCCCCATTTTTTTTTAAATCGACAGCTGTCCGATAATATTCAAGTGCCATATCAATATCACCTAGCGTCCGGTAATTCAATCCGAGTGCGTTATAAAAAAGGGCTAAAACAGTATCTTTATTATTGGCCAGAGGTTTCCAGGTTTTAATGAACTCGTTTATAGTTTCAATTGATTCATGATAAGCTCCATTTTCAAATAAAATCATAGACTTGTTATATTCAATATCTGCGAAAAGAAACTTGTCTTCGATGTGCTTTACTTTATATAAACTGTCGGCTTTATAAAGAAATAACCCTGCATCAACAATGTCACCCTTTTTCCGGTAACATTTACTGATACCGGTTAGACTTTTACTATAAGTGGGCCAGTCACTGGCATGATAATAGAATTCAGAAGCTTTCGAAAAATAGTACAAAGCGCTGTCGTAATTACCTGATTGGTAAAAGCTTTCGGCCCGGCTAACGGTATCTTTCCGGATTGCACGCAATGAGTTATCGCCGGAGGCACCATAATGCACTTCACCTCCCAGTACATTTAATGTAATGACAAACACGATCAGGAAACTATAAATAGGCGATACTATCATACTAATCCCTGTCAGGTAAAATCTCTTCGGGCAGTTGAACCATCCCAGATTATAAAGATAAAAAAAGTTCTATTATAAATTACTAATTATCAACCATTTTGAAAAAATTTTATAAAATGTTGAAAAGTTTTTCCGTGTTAGCCCCGACCTTTTAGGGTGTTTTGGTATAAATAGATACAATGGCGCCATTGAAGCGGATGTCGAAAAGCTTAAAAAGAGTAGACAAACACTTCAAAATGCCAGAACTATGTACACTCAAAATCCGTTCTTTACTAAGAACCAGTATGACCAACTGACTTATTTTCAAATGAATAAGATCAGGGGAGGGGGGGATCCACCTCCACCTCCACCAATTAGCCCACCTCCAGGTCCCAAAAGTGATGATGATCCTTAAAATCTGGTAATTCAGAAGGACTTTAAGGTCTGAATCTAAGGATTCCTGCTTTTAAGTATTTCACTTGCCTGCCGTAGGTTAAATTGGGGTGGTGACAGGCAAGTGAATATTCTTAAGGGATAATTGGATGATTAAATCATTATGCACCAAGCGAAGTCGCGTTGCGATGGTGCGGCCATATCTATTGGGACTCAAACCGCGTAGCGGTTGGAGTCCCTTTTTGCTAAATCTTATCCGAAATTTTGAAATTTTTTCAAAATTATTCTCATTGATTATTAACGCTTTACGAAATATTTTTCATTTTGTTGAAAACTTTTTCACTTTTTGCCCCGACCTTTTAGGGTGTTTTGGTATAAATAAGAACAGAGGAGATAAATCATTTGTTACAACTATGGATGCGACATCAAGACCGGCACGTATGCACAACCCGGTCGCGCTCATGGCATCACCCTTTCCTGGGCAGACCTGAATAATTGCAAAGCAGTTGTCAGTGCGGCAATTACAGATGGTTTGAAACCGGTTGACTGTGACAAGGGATGTGGCTGCGAAAAGTGTCAGCACCCGGAGGCATTGGCTTTGTATCCTGGACATGATTACCATTGGTACCGGAAGGATCGTGATGGCAGGTGGTCCCACAAAATGGGCTGGACTTCTGCAAAAAATTCGGATAACAGTGGAAATATCATTACAGATTCGAGGACTAACGACCGGGGAGGCTATACGATCTTTTGCGGCTGTTTTTGCGTCGATAAGTCGGCTGTGGTCATAAACTGATCCAATCAATTTATTATCAATATTAAAGGGATTGAACCATGGAAGATAAAAATGATGTTATCGTAGTCAAGATCGGACTCTTCTCAGGACTACCTAATCCTGAAGTGAAATTGACAGGTGAAATGGCAGTTCAATATGCAAGGCTGCTGAAGTCAGCAGTGGGAAAAGAGCCTATTCATCAACCTCCGCCACCAAAGCTGGGAGAGTTTTATGGATTCCTGATTCTGGCACCTGAAAAGAGAGCCAGGGAATTGGACATCCCGGTTCAGGTAAATGTATTCAGCGGAGTGATAAATGACATGGCACCAAAGAAGCAAGCTTATTGGCGCGATGTATCCGGAATCGAACGGTTTCTGATCAAAGTGGTTTCTGATCAGGGTTTTGGCGAGCTTATGAGAAAGATAGGCTTTAAAGAGTCCGACTTGAGTTAAAAGGTTTTTGATACCGGTATACGCCCTCCTGTTCAGAGTATGCCTGCCAGGCTATTTACCGGCATGGTCTTTTTGCAGGACTGCCACTTATCCGGGAGCGATTATCGAGATGTAACCCTGACAATACAGGTGGTTTCGATCCGGTCCCCTGAAACGTAATAAACCGATCAAAGAAGTGAGTGAAATGAACTGTATAATCAATAAGACTCAAATTTTTCAAAAACGAATGAGACTATAAATCACTAAAAAAGGAGGTAATTATGTATGCACT
>JAPLDP010000085.1 GCA_026391695.1 Bacteroidota bacterium | reverse complement strand
TGCATTGATGGGATTCTTCCACAAGGGAAAACATTTGAGCCTGTCGCTCGGTGGTGTTACTCATGCGCTTGAAATTTATCAATCCGCAAAAGTAAACCACAACCTCAGGCTAAACAATATGCATCATGCCGAAGGCTTACGTTTATATAATCCTAAAATTATATTCCATGCTTTGTCTGGAGGAATATGAATTAAATTCATCTCATTACTCTTTCTTATGGTCGAAGATAAAATAAATTCTGGTATTTTATGGTCTTTGGAATTAACATAAAAGATGTATAAGATACCTCCTATAACAAACAAATATGTATTATGCCCTTCCTTTATTTTAATCTTTCTTGGTTGAGTTATCAAATCCTGTGGTACTGAATTTTCAGTAACATACGACATTATAAATATTGGATAATCATCATTATCGCCAGGATTACCATTAATAATCATTTCTCTTATTTTTTCCTGATGTGGCCCAAGTTGGATTTCGGAAAAAAATGGTCGAGAAGAAATACTCGCTCTCCACAGAATTGACAATAAAAACAATTTGAATTTTTTATAATCAATATTCTTGCAAATTGTAAATTGTAATCCATCTTGACTTTTATAATTTTCACAAATTGGGGCATCTTTCTCAGGTAAAGATTTCCCATACATCATTTTGCTTGCATAATCCTCATATATTTGCCCTAAAAGTTTAATATCACAATCTGCACATAAAATTCCTTCTTCGTACTCTCCTGATGATGGTTTACTAATATGTGCCTCTCCAATCAATAATTCATAAGGTGTAAAAGAACTAATCCTATGATTAGAATCATATAAATCTTGATACATAAAATCCGGAATTATATGAGATTTCTTGATAAGTTGTTTATCCTTTATGCAAAGTTTACAAATTGCCATTGTGTCGTTCTTTAACCTTGTTGCCGACGTTTTGCAGCTACCCGCAGGCAGGGAAATGAACCTCTGAACTCTCTACGTGGTACTGCACTTCAAATATATTACTTTCCTGTCACTCAAGCACCTAAACCCTGCTTGCAGGTAAGTGCTGTTGCACTAAACCTTCGGTAGTTTTACTATCTTTGTAAAAATATTTTTCAAATTCTTTCTCGTAAAATATTATCAAAGATTTAAAGGTTATTTTGCTGACAATCTGCATGTTATATTTTTATTTTATACAAAATAACACTATAATTTGATAATTAACAGTCTTTTACGCAAAAACGCAATCCCCTATATAATTTATGTATACCACTTACGGTTCCGTGCAACAGGGCGTTCATTGTTCGTCCTACGGATGCAATGAACGCTTAGTTGTTTAGGCAACATTTATTTTAATTTTATAAAATTATCAAAATTACTATATGATGTTTCGTAATAGCAATTTTTGAAAAGCTCATCCGAATTATATTTAAAGTAATTCTTATAATATGAAAACGATTCGCTGGCGAGTCCATCAAATGTAGGATATTCATTACCACAAATAGAGTATATTTGAAATTGAACAATATTTTTTTCTTTAAAAGGCGCTATATGGAGAATTAATCTCATATGACAATTTTCAGTACATATAAATGTCGGATTCTTTTCTCTCAAATCAATATCATCAATTAAGTATTTTAAAATATTATTATCAGATTTCCACGAAGCAAAAGTTTTACTCATAACTCTAAGCTCAACCTTGTTTATTTGATTCGTTTTAATTTCTTTTACTTTATTATCAAATTCTACTTTATCAAAAACATAAGCATAATATGAAGTATAAGGCATCCATTCTTTCTCTAAATCGGGATACCTATAAGCACCATCTCGAAATTTCTTTATTAATATGTAATAAGCTGTATCTTGAAATTTGATTTCTCGTATTTGAAAATACAAAAAATTATCAAGTCCTAATCCGGTTTTTTCATGCTTCAATAAAGACCTTGACTCTAATGATAATTGTTGAGGAATAGTGTTATCTAAAAAAATCCAATCATCTTGCGGGCAAAGCATCCAACCTTTTGCGCTATTCAATTGTCCGAGAATTGTGTTTCCTATTACTGCCTTTTCTCTAATCTGTCTATCTTGAGAATAAATGGTCAAAATAGATAGATTAAAAATCAAAATAAATAGTAGTGTATTTTTCATAATTTGAGTATTATAATGAATGTGCGATTTTTTTAAATGTTGCCTAGTCGGGTCACGCAGGGGAATTTCACCCCTGCGTTCCCACAGAACCGTACGTGAAAGTCTCCCTTCATACGGCTCTTCCTGTTCAATCACAAATGTATAAGAACATTGTGGATATTACCATTACTGATAATTGGCTGTGATTTCGTTTCATTATAGTCAATCTTCCCATCACTGGTTGTCGTTTATCATGAAACTGAACAGGCTAAGCCCTTCGCTCCGCCTCCACCACAGAGGGTTCATCACTACTACGACTTAGTCCGCCGCCGCTATCTCGTGGTATTCCTCCACGTCTACTTCCTTGTTCAGTTAATAGATCGATAGCGACTTCCCTTGTTCCGTACAATAGCCTGTATTGTCTTCCTGCCAGCTTTACCCCGTATGTCATGTAACCGAAAATCAGGTCACCCGTTACACTTTGTCCCGGGTACAAACGTAGCTACCCGGTTTTGACATCTTCTCTTGCCGCTTACGAAGCTTCAGTCGCTGGTTCAATCAATTCAGTTCGACAATACTCACCTGCAAGAATCTTTGCCCTCGCTTTTCCTTATCGTTCACCACAACGAGAGTTTCCGCTAGTTGCAGCATAAGGTGGTTTGTAAACTACTCCTGACAGTCATCTACGGAAGTCCATTTCTCTAATCCGATTCGTAAGGTCGGCCAGTCTGTTCGCTTGACCTCCACACGCTTACAAGAATTTTCAAAGAGTCTTCCATCTTTCATACAGCCCTTATTCCTTGTTCAGGGGAATAAGTTCAAGGCACACACGGTTGGCCGGCAGCCGCAGTGCGGGTTTTAGCAGATTTTATATTTGAGTTTCGTAATCATGTTTAGTAGCTCCAACCACTTTCCTTACCACCTTACCCCACATTGAGGCTGCCGGCTCGTTAGTGCCCGTTATCATTGATATTTATTTAAAAAAGTAGATTTTGAAATTATCAATCCAAAGCCATTTCCATTTGAGTGAAGAGTTTTAATTAAAAAAAGAAATCCATTATTAAGATCGATAAATTTGGGCATTTTCGTAATAGACCATGACTTTCTCATTGTTTTCCAACGGAAAGAAGTACCATGATTTTTTGTCGGTTTGCAATATTTTTTAATCCGTTGATCAAGTAGATAACCTCTAAAACTATTTTGAATTTCAAGTGGAAGTTTTGGATCAGGTCCATTTCTTTTTCGTGCCCAGAATTCTTTTCCTTTCCCTTTATCGAAAAATTTCTTGTAGTTATTCATCTGAACTGATTCTAATATTGATCCGTTATCATCTTCAGGTATAATGATGGCAAAATCCAGATCCCCTTCGTGATAAGGAATTATATGCTTAAACCAAATCTCATCAACAAACTCAAATCCGAAATCTTTTAAGATAAAATTATGTTTAAACTCTTTTGAGTTAATTACCCAAATCATTTTGCCATAAAAGCTCTCCCTTTTTCGAACCTCAGTTGAAGATATTTGAGAATTTTGAATTTCAATCACTAAATTATCTTTACAAACTATATCAGCAAGATGATATTCATTACCTTTTCTAACAAACACATCTGTCCGTTCATGTGGAAAATTTTCTTGCCAGGAAATGTGCCATTCAGTCATCGGTTCATAATTCCATGAATCACAATCAGAATTGTTTTCATGAGCCCAATGCCAAATATTAAATTCACCACATTTTGCTATAAGATTTGATCTACAAGAGGGATTAGGACACAATGCTCGTCCTTGTGGATACGCACGAACTTTATTTCCTATTTTATCAATTGCGTAAATCACTTTTTTTTGATAATGGGCACCAACTATCTGCTAACAGCAATATTACTAATTATTTTAGAAAAATCCTAATTTAAATAAAACCAATGGATTATGTATGGTGTAGACCCTTCCAAGGATAAACCAGCACTTAAATTGGTACCGGCTTTTTTTATGAAAAATAGGGGCAACATGCCGGCAAGTTGCCTCTGATTTTTTGACTTTTTTTAGGTGGCATTTCTAAGAAAGCACGGATGCCATCTTTTTCGAAAGATGTCATCCGTATCAATAAATTATTCCAGTTTTATGAGCTTTTTTGTTTGGCGCTGATTATCTGAATCAATCACTGAAACAAAATAGATTCCTGCTCCCATCTCAATTCCATCTTCATCTTTGCCATTCCATTTATATTCATTAATGCCGGTATGCTTCACATTAATTCCTTTTTTCAGCACTCTCTTTCCCTCAATATTTTGAATTTCAACTATAAAAGTACTGTGCTCCCTGGCGTCAAATCGGATGATTGTTTCATTTGTGAATGGATTTGGGGAAGGATCGTAGAGAATGAATGATGCTTGTTCACCGATGTATTTATTTTCTGTGCCCAGATTTCCTCCGGTTATCACCACTTGTGCCTGCTCACCTGAAAACTGGAAATGAACCTTTAGCGTATTTTCAGACTGATCTGTATAAGCTGCCTCGGGCAAATTAAAAAATTCTTCCAGTGTACTGACGACAGTAATACTCTCACCATTGACCTTAACTTCATCCGGATTTTTACTTATTCGTTTAATATCAAAGATCATCTCCCTTTGTTCCGGAGCACCTGTATATCCGGGTCCATTTTTTTCGATAAGAATTGAAACCTGGTTTTCTGTCACATCACCACTAAAGGAGAATATCTGCCAAGCCCCATTTAGATAGGCATCCCTTGTCACCCCGTCATCCAGATAAAGCACATCCGTTGATGTATTCACATCTTTGTCGGGGTAATACCAAATTGCAAGCGTATCTGAATTGTAATAGTCAGTGGATATTGCCGGAGCGGTCACAGGAATGAAGCTGCCTGCTTTGATGAGTACAGGGATCCTTTCGATCGGAGAATTGATTGTATAAAAATCTTCACCGGTATATCTTGCTTCCGTCCAGAAATCGATCCAGACACCTTCCGGGACTGACACCTCTCTGGATGTCTGATCGCTTTCCATTACCGGTGCCACCAGTATATTTTCTCCCCAGAAATACTGGTCGTTGATATTTCCCAGAACGGGATTACCGGGATCAAAGTAGTTCATTGGCATTGCCAGGGGCCGCCCCGTTGTGCTGTTTTTCCATGCAATGGTATAATTATAGGGCAGCAATTGATATCGCAGTCTGATAAAATTCCGGAGAATGTTTTTATAGGGTTGTGGATAAAAGACAGGTTCTGTTGGAACCCCAGAGCCATGTGCCCTCATGACAGGGCAAAAAGTTCCGAACTGCATCCAGCGTGTATATAACTCATTATCTTGTTCCGATCCTGCAAAGCCACCCAGGTCGGAAGCCATATAAGCTGCACCGTTCATCCCCATACCCAGCATGACAGGGATCTGTGCCTGCAGTCCGTCCCAGCTTTTTTGCACATCGCCCGACCACGGAAATGTGCTGTAACGCTGCATTCCGCTATATCCAGAGCGGATCAGATTGAATAATCGCTTATCCGGATATTCTTCCACGTACCCTTCATAGATATTCTGAGCCCACATAAGGGAATAGACATTATGGAATTCTCTTGCCGGTCCTTGCTTGTGTAACATGTCATCGGGATGCGATTCCGGTTCTCCCAGGTCGCACCACCAACCCTCCACACCTTCGTTGATCCTGGCTCTGTAAAAATTCCACATCCAGTTCCGTGCTGCAGGAATTGTGAGGTCAAGCAGGGCAGAGGGACCGGTCCAGAAATCATCCAAAATATAAGTGCTACCCGTTGTATTTGTGCAAAGATAGTGATTGGCATTCAGAAACGGGTACCAGGTACTTTCAAGCGTATAGTAGGGCTCTGAAACAAGAATAGTCTTAATACCTTCCTGTTTGAAGTCGCTGATCATAGTGACCGGATTTGGCCAGCGGCTAATATCCCATGTCATGTTGCACATTTGAGAGGTACCGCCATACCAGTATAGGTCGAGAATGATCGCATCCATGGGAAAGCCTTCTGCTCTCATTTGATCCACCACCGAACGTGCTTCTCCTTCGTTTTCATATCCATAACGCGACTGTAAATATCCCAATGCCCACAATGGTGGCAATGGCTGACGACCCGTCAAAAGTGTATATTCATCCAACAGGTCATCAAAGGAATCTCCGGAGATATAAAAATACGGCATGGGGGAAGCTTCATTTGAGAAATCGAGGACAGAAGGATTGGTGGCGCCAAGGTCAAACCTTCCGGGCCACTGGCTATCAAAAAAAAGCATATAACCTTCTGAGGATACAATGGCTGGTATTGAAATGTTCAGGTTCATCTCGCCATAACTATATCCATAGTGCGGCTGGTTATAGTTTTCCAGCACAAAACCACGCCGGTTCACTGGCAATGCTCTGGATCCGCAGCCATAGAGCTTTTCTTCATCATGGAGGTTAAACCGTACCCCTTCTCTGCCAAAACGTGTGTAAATGCCCAGCTCATCAGATAATAAAGGTTCGTTATTCTCCAGGAAGGATAACCGCAAGGGATGCTTAGTTACTATGACATCCTTTTCACCATAGCTAAAAAGTAAGTAACCGGTATGATCCTCGAGCATTTGTGAAGTAGATTGTGATTCAAGAATAACACTGTATGAGGTATCGTTAAAGGCCGTTCCTTCCGGAATGAAAGTAACCCGCAAAACATTTGCTGTATATGGCAGTAGTTCCATCTGCCCATTACTGGCTGTTATGACAAGCCGGTGCCCGTCCCATGAATGGCTAAGATATTCACCGACCGGAGTGAGGTTGATGGAATATATAATATCCGTTCCATCGGCATTTGTTCCGATCAGGGAGCCGTCAGCGTTCCTGAATACAAAGGCAATCTGGAGCGCTGTTTCTTCCTCCGGATTGAAGTTGTAAAAAGAAAGGATCTGGTAACTTATTTTGTAAAGATTTTCCCCGATCTTTTCCATCAGAACTTTAGGATCGGGCTGGCCCCAATTACCCACAACATGTTTCCAGTCATGCCAGTCGACACTTTCGGTGGTGATAAGCCCGGTGTGAGCATAGACGTCACCGTTATACCCTGCCAAATTGCCGTTACCAAGAGAAGCGTTATAAATAATCTCTATGTAATCCGTGTTAACAGGGAATTCGGGTAACACGGTCAAAATTTGGGATTCTGTAATGGAGAAAGAAAAGATAAAAAAGATAAGCAGGACCGTTTTCATTATAGCTTATTTTAATCCGTTTCGATGACACCCTTCTTACCGAAGATGGCATACACTCCAAACATAGCAGCAGGTTTGCCATAGGTGAAATCCCAGTAAGGAGCTACCCATATATGGATAGGAGGCTTATTCAGGCAGGTATAGTCAAAGCGCGGACCCAGGGCATAAATAGTAAATTCCTTGATCCCTTCGATACCGACTTTAAAGGATTTCAGATTATAATAAAACTGTAACGCAAAGCGGTCATTATCGCTGCCAGGGCCATGTCCGAATAAACCCAGCAGTGAGAATCTGCCTTTTGATAAATAAAAATTCGGCATGATCCTCCAGATGTGCTCTTTATCGTCCTGGAACCCGGCCATAAAACCGATGTAGATCCAATCCTTCAGCTGATATCCGACACCTGCAACGCCTTCGCCCCAGCCAGGGCCGGCATACAGATAGCTACTAAAAGAAATTTTTTCATCGAAAAAATATTCGGCTCTGATGGTAAGCCGTGGTTTCACCGCACCCTTGTATGCCAGGTTGAATTGGTGGATCAGGAATGTGGGCTGACCAAAACACTGGCCTGCCCCCAGGATCAGATAGATGGATAAAATCAAGTAGACACTTTTGCAATATTTCTTTCTCATATCTATAATCTGCAATCTGATTTTCCCTTATCCCCTGTCGGGGATGGTAATGATGAATTCCGTTGATTCGCCTTCTTTTGAGTTAACCTCAAGCTGCCCGTTATGGATGTTCTTGATGATATCATAGCTCACCGAAAGCCCTAATCCTGTGCCTTTTCCTGTCGGCTTGGTCGTAAAGAACGGATTGAATACCTTGTCGATGATCGCCTGTGGTATTCCGCTGCCATTATCCTTAATGCGTATTTCGATCTGTTTGCCCAATCTTTTTGTCGAGATGCTTATCTCAGGTGAATACCCTTGTTTTTGCCGTAAGCTCTTCTCAAAAACGGCATAACAGGCATTATTAACGATGTTAATGATGACCCGGCTGAAATCCTGTGGGACTATTTTAACCTTGCCAACCGCAGGATCCATATCCTTCTTAAAAGTTACATTGAATTCTTTGTTCTCTGCCCGTGTTCCATGATAGGAGAGGTTGACGTACTCTTCAACGAGAACGTTGACATCCGTCAGGAGGAGCTCTCCTGCCACGCCCCTTGAGTGTTGCAGCATGCCCTTCACGATCCGTTCAGCCCTGTTGCCGTGCTCATTGATCTTTTTAACGTTTGACAACAGCATTTCGACAGTTTCGGCCATCTCTTCCAAGGAACCGGATGACACATTCTTCTTGAGGTTCTCAAGCGATCCCTTCAGCTCTTCTGCCAGGTCGATCGAAAGGTTAGAGAAATTATTTACGAAGTTCAGCGGATTTTGAATTTCGTGAGCGATTCCTGCGGTCAGCTGACCAAGAGATGCCAGTTTCTCGGATTGAATGAGTTGTTTCTGTGTTTCCTTAAGATTATCCAGCGTTGCCTGCAGGTCTTCAAGGATTTTTGTTTTAATAAAAGCTGAGATGATATGTTCTTTTGAGTTTTTGATAAATCCGAAATCCTTTTTGCTGAAGGCATTCTCCTTTGTCATATTTTCAAGGATAAGAAATCCCTCAATCCTGTTTTCGACCTTGATGACCAGGATGAGCATGGATCGGGCCACGCCCGCTTTACCCGGATCCTTTTTATCTTCTGTATCTCTTAAATCGCTTTTAATAAAGATGTCCTCATAGATTTCAATCGTGTTTTTCAGGATCTTTTCTTCAGCTTCTTCAAGACCAAACTGGATGGTTTCAACCTCTTTCTGGTCCCATCCAAAATTGGCTTTGAGTTTATATGCCTCGGCGCCTTTATCATAAATATAGGCGGAGGCTCTCTGCACGCCCCTGATCATGGTCATCTTCTCAAGTACCGACTGCAGGAGCCTGGCAAAATGAAGCTCTGCATTGATCGATTTAACGACATTATTTATCTTCTCCAGTTCCTCATTCTTATCCGATAATTCCAGCGATTTCTGCTCGATCTCTTCTTTCTGCCTGACCACTTCTGTTGTCCTGTCCTGGATGATGTTCTCAAGGACCTGCTTCTCCTTTACCAATTTTCTGGAGCGAAGCAGGACGATAAAATAAATGACTACACCCACCAGGATTATATAAATGATGTAGGCCCACCATGCCATGTACCATGGTGTGAGTATCTGAAATGCAAAGGTTGTTTCATTGCTGACCTTGTCGTAGATGTTTCTGGATCTAACATGAAAAACATAGTCGCCCCTGGTAAGATTGGTATATTCTTTTGTATTTTCAACACGCCATTCCGACCATATCCTGTCAAATCCCTCAAGAAAATACTGGTACCTGATAACGCCATTGACATAATATCCTGTGGAAGAATAACCAAAAGAGACCGAATTATATGCATAATCGATCTCGGGGATGAGATTGGCATTCTGGCTTTCCACGGCAATATTTCCTGCATTGAAAAAGGTGCCCTGGAAGATGACCGAGTCATTTTTTAGTGTCACTTTTCGGAGCAATGTGGAAAAGGGTGCATTATAGTTCTTTATTACTGCAGGATCGTATCGTATCAGTCCATCAGGTCCGCCAAACCATGTAATGCCATCCTCCTCCGGGAATATGATCCATGCAACAAAATCATTGATAGGGAGGAACGGGGTTTTGAATTTTTCATACGTGACGCCTGACTTTTTATATAATGTCACATCCTCCTCATCACCACCGGTTGTCCACAGATTTCCTGACTTATCCTCGATGATCCTGCTGAGCCAGATGGTCCTGTCAATACTGTCGTTCTGAAACATCGGGAAGATCTCTATTGATTTCGTAATAGTGCTATAATGATACAGACCTTGTCTTGTTGTCAGAATGATTCCGGACGACAGATCATTGATGTGGTTACCTGTCATGAAAGGAAGACCTGTTGTTGTGTCAATTTTTTGTATCAGCGTTCCATCTGACGTATTGCAGAGATAGATGCCGTTAATAGGTGTATTCAGCCACAGGTTTCCGTTTTGATCTTCCGCGATCTCCCGGATTTCTGTTGAAATTCCAGTTCTCTTTTCTGTCCAGTGATTTTGTATTTTCTGCAGGATGAGGAGACCATCGGTTTGTCCGGCAAAAACGATGGATGGATTTGATTCAGAGCGGCAGAGTACCAGTGAAAATCCGTCACAGATAAGCCGGCAGTCATCGCCGTTTATCTCGTATACACCCTCTGTGGTGGCGGCAAGGAGATCATTATCGTAAGGAAGGATGGACCAGCATGCAGTCGTGATCCCGGGTATAGCCTTAAATCCTTTCTCTTCCTTTGAATATCTGTATAAACCCTGGTATGTTGAGACATAGAGCTGTTGCTCCAGCCTCACCATCCCGGTAACGCCACCGCTGATTCTTTTCCGTTCATCGCTGACGGAGAGGGGAGAGGGAATTTCGATGAGAGCGAGGCCGTTGTTTAATGTAACCCATAAAGAGTTGCTTCTGTCAGTGAACAGCCCTGTGACATTTTCATTCCGTAAACCTGCATCTTTATCAATGACCTGTTCGTTGGTGCCATCAGACGAAATCGTGATCAATCCTTTTCTTGCAGTACCAAAGACGAGTGTCCCGTCATTCATCTTTATGCCGCATGTAATTGTTGAAGACTCAAAATCCTGGTCTGCCTCAGTGGTGAATTTTTCAATTCCATTTTGGGTCATGATGTACAATCCCTGGTTGAAGGTGCCAACAATCACATGATTCATGGATGATGGAACCATGGCTGTGATTTCGGTTGCCAGGGGTAATCCGTTGCTTTCAGTTACTTTTAATGGTTGGCTTCCCTGTAACTTCATAAGTCCCTGGTCCTTTACAAAATAGTACAGAATACCGTTGACGAAGAAGGAGGATAGAATGCCACTGTCTGAACGCAGGCAGGTTATGGTGTCATAATCATATAGCAATATTGATTTTTCCGTGACGAAGTAGACGCCTTCGGGTGTTGCAAACGTGCTGATGACATCCAGAAAATCCCGGTTGTTGACCTGTAATAGTCCATTTAAGGAATTGAATTTCATATTGCCAGTGCGATCGGGTGCCAGGTAGCCAATCTCGCCGCGTGCCCCGGCAAATATTCTCCCCAGACTGTCGCAAGCGAGAGAGGAGACTTTAGAGATGTTCGCGGTTGTTATGATCCTCCATGTCGCACCATCGTATTCAAGAATTCCTGCAAAATTGCCAAAGTACATTACTCCCCTGTGGTCCTGCACAACGGCAAAGTTTTGTGTATTGGCCTTATAGTCATCTGCACTGAAATTTCTGATAAACGGGTATCCTTCTTCATTTCCCTGGCCTGAGGCTTCCATGAGCGAAAGACAGGAACATGCGAAAAGCGAGAGCAACAGCTTCAGTTTTGACCAGATGTTCATATCGTGAGGTATTTATTTCAGGATCATGTTAATTAATATAATACGGGATGAATTTTTGGGTAAAATCTGATTGTTCCGGCATAATGTTATAAATCTCCCTGATATCCAGTTTTAATAAAAGGGTTTCTTTGATGGCAATATATTTAGCATCCTTTACCGAATCCCTTTCTGTTTCAATTATAAAGATGTCCCCGCTTTTAAAGGCTCTTTCTTTCTGCTGGCCCGTGGTCATGACGATTTGACCTGATAAAACAATATAAATGAATGCCGGACCTCCACTGTGTCTCTCTAGAATCTCGTCCTTCCCGATACGCATTTCTGCAACTGACATCGCCAGTTCAGAAACGATAAAATCCGGCAATACCGAAAATAATCCAGTGCTCTTCAATGATTCGATTTTCTCCGACACAAGAAGGTTTGCCCTGTATGACTTTCCGCCTTCCAGTTTTTTCGTTATGGGTTCGAGCCTTTTTTTATCCTCGATTTTTTGTAAGGCGAGGGTGTCGAAAAACTTTTCAATGTCAATGGTATGAAGCACCCATGCGGCTGTTTCCCTGATAATCTGCGATGGGTTAATGATATTAGCACATAGAATAGGTGAAACAAGCTCGCGGTCATAATTCACCAGGAGTTCCATGGCACATGCTTTTGTCCATTTACTGACAACATTATAATCCTTGTTAATGATGTCAACCAGCCGTTCATAACGGGATAGTTTTTCCTGAGGGAAGCGAGCACTGAACATGTGCAATCTATCCTGGATCGAAATGTCATCAAAGAGAGGTAACAGGATATCCTTTATTTCCAGGGAAACCACCATATCACTTATTTCCAGGGCAAAAATTTTGGACTGATTATTTCCGCTTTCGATGTTTTTCCTGATCAGTCCTATGGTTTGGGAATCATACATAAGCGAAAGCAACAGAAAGATATGTTCTTTTTTCTGGGTTAATTCATCGTTCAATGCCTGGTGTAGATACTTCGTCTGGCTCTCTTCACCGGTATCAACGATGGTGGCCATAGTCCATACCATGGCTTCGACGATGTTCTCAATGGTTTGCCTTATGGAAACCCTTTCTGAAGTATCAGCCTTATATCCCAGTAAGCTGAGTGCGATCAGTACCTGGATGCGGATATCCTTCTCGGGGAAATTGATCTTGCTTCTGAGATACTTAATCGCCTGTTCACCGCCTATTTCCCTGTATAACCTGATAATCCTCATCTGAGCCTGGGTATTGTTCATGGATTTACGGAACAGCTTTTCAAGTTCACCAAGGATAGGTTCACCAATATTTCTTATGGCAGAAGATGCGGTGGATCCAAATTCAGGAGAGGTCAGGTTTTCAACAAGTCTGGGCCACAATTCAAACCGTTTGGCCTTGCCTGAAGCGATCAGTGCTGCCTTTTTAACACCCGGATTCTTGTCCACCATCAATTCGGATAATATCTGAATGGTTTTATACCGGGGTGAATATGCGAGAAGCCTTGCCGCTGTTTCCCTGTTCTCTGTTTCCTTTGATTTGGAAAGATTGGTTAACAGATCGAGAGAATAGCTTTCAGCAATGTCCAGCTCTTTTAAAGTTGAACGGATTGAGGATGCCAGTGATTCATTTTCCGGATTGGAAAGAAGGTTTTTAAGAGATTCTCTGGCTGTAATGATCTGCCTTTGCTCGATGTAGCCGATGATCTCCGTCTTTTTTTGCGCAGGGGACTGCGATAAAAGATCAGTGATCATGGATTCCGATCTGATCGGATCAATATTCTCGGCCAGACGGAAGAGCTGCCGGATACTTTTTGGATCGGTTTTCAGTATGCTTTCATTCAGAAATGAAAGGCTATGTGCGGAAACCTGGTGAGCCATTTCCGTGATCTCCGTTTTTTGTCCTTCAAGCAGTTCTTTTATCCGGCCGCGGTATGACCTGTACATCTTATAGGCAAACCTTATCCATAATATCAGAACAAGCAGGAAGAACCAATTGTAATGAACCAAATTTAAAAAGCCTGCACTGGTGAACAGCGTCAACACTAATCCGGTGATTATTGTGCCGAGGGCCTTTGGAATACCTTCAATCTGGTTCTGGAAAGCAAGCCGTTGTTCCGGAGGTACCGGCTGGTAGAGAATCTGAAAGGCAGGTTCATAGATCGATCCTCTTACGGCCCGTTCCAGGAGACGGGTAAACACGATGAATGCAAAGAACATCCCCATGGGTCCATAGAATGTACCAAACAGTGCAGCCAGCGAAGTGCTGATCAGCAATGCCATGGGCAGGGATAATAAACTGGCTTTCAGACCATACTTATTCAACATCCTTCCGGAAACGAAGAGCTTAAAAATTAGCTCAACAACAGCAACAAATCCAAGGACATATCCGAAGAACCTAGCGATGGTTTCCTGGTCATTGCTGAATTCATGTTTGGTCTGATGTAAAAACATGAAATCGACGAATAGATAGCCGAATATTGGCAGGAGAGCCATTAACGATGTCAAAAAGAAGTACGGCTTTTTAATCAGGCTCCTGTATTTCCATTGCCTGCCCTCCTGTAGTGTTTTTTTAGTAGTTATGGGAACAGTAATATCGAGCTCTTTCCTGTATGATTTAATGATGATCAGCGCAACAACCAGACAGATCAGGAATGAAAAAGAGGAAAGGAACAGAAGCGACGGTGTTTTAATGAATTGAAGCAGCAGAGGGATGGAAAAGTATCCAATGATAATGGATATCACCTCTCCGGTGCTGATGAGACCAAAAATCCTCTTCCCCTGCCTGAGATTGAAGAGTTTTCCTGCGATCCCCCAGAATGTGACCAGGCTGATGTATACCAATACCCTGACGAATGTGTACATGATGAAGGTGAGTACATCCGATTCCTTAAACTGGATGCCGAGGCTGATAACCACCACTGCTGCAAGGACAAAAATGAATTTAACGATCAGCTGATTGGCAACAGTTAACCGTTTATCTGCCAGGGAGAGCAAGAGCCATGTCAGGTAGACGGCTATCCCTGAAGCAATAAAAGACAGGGATATCATCCGTGAGGAGAAGTGCCTGATGAATATGGCATTGGAAGCAGTAAAATAAAATGCTAATGCCAGCCCCATGAAAAATGAAAACAGGATTAGCAAAACCACGGGTTTGCCTTCACCCTGACGTACGTTCAGCAGGGTTAAGATCCGGTTGGTCCTGTTAGTTGTCATGGGTATGGTAATTTATAATCTTCATCAGGATCATTGGAAGATGGTTTCAATAACAGTTTCTTTATATGAAGGGGTATGATTTTCTCAAAGTCCACCTGATTTACACTGCCTGTTTCTCCCTTTCTTTTTTTCTCCAGGATTTTCATGACTAAGCCATAGGTCATCCATCCACATATTGACGGGATTTTCTCCTGTAATGACAGGATGCTGTCAGGGTAATTCCCGTTTTCCAGAGCGATATTGATGACCGGCGATATCCCGACAATTGGCCCGCCATCGATTGTTTCTGTTACAATGTGAAGGATCATATTTGAAGTGGTCCTTCCGTTATCAATCGTCATGATATATGGCTCAGCACCTGCACCGATATTGGATGCAAGGTCGGAAGGATGAAAATTGTACATCCCATAGGAAGGATACTCATAAATCGGCGCGTCAATCTTTTGTCCGAAACAACACATGATAATCACTTCCGGATCCCATGTTTTGAGGAGCGCTCTGAAATAATCATTTTTGACACCCCCTGTATAACAGGGTAACCCATATGAAAGCACAGTATCTTTCACAAGGTTCATCAGATATGATTTTTCTTCAATGGAATAATATTTCCAGATTCTTTTCCTGACAAATATTCTTGCCCTTGGATCCAGCGGATCATCAGTGGCAACAGCTCTGATATTGATGCTTCCGGGGAATTTCCTATCCATACGTATGAGGATTTCCATAACCAGATGCATGGAAGTGGTGCTTCCGAAAACGGCGATTCTCAGTCCATCCTTCTTTTCCGGCATGTTTACAGGGATAAAAAGTTGTCCCCATTCAGATGCATCATTGACGATGACCCTGAATGAGCCTTTTGACCCGGAAACTTTTAGGGAATTTTTATCCGTCATTTTTTTGTTTCTTGCCATGATGATCTCAGAGTGCATAAAGGATTCTGATTACGAAATGTCTTCCACGCTGGAGGATACTTGTCGGATTCAGTGCGCCATCCGCTGCTTTGGTTCCCGGATGGAAGTAAGTTTTATTGAAAATATTATTGCAGACAAACTCAAGTTTCAGCCCCGGTAAAATATCCGAATAACTTATGGCACCATTGAAGACAGTTACCGCAGGGAATTTATCATAGTTCAGCGGAACTGTTGTACCAGGACCTGTTTTCCTTTCACTTACATAGTTCATGCGTAGGTTAATATTTAGTTTTTCAAAGAAGACCTTATTTATTCCGGCATTGAACTTATGACCGGCTATGTCTCCGACCCTGTTATCTACAGGTCCTGTTTCATTGTATGTTTGTCTGGGGTCAGTGAATGTATAATTCAAATAAGCTGTGAAATAGTTTGTTTTATAGGATGCACTGGCCTGAATGCCATTGATCTTAAAGGTACCTATGTTGGCATTCTGGTTTTTACCCGGTTGTTCCGGAACAGCAATTGTTCCAACTACATCATAGATATTCGAATGGTAAATAGCTATGTCAAAATACAATTCTTTATTTGGCATCCATGTAGCGGTGAATTCATAGTTTTGAATGCTTTCAGTGCGCAGATTCGGATTGGGTATACGGTTGCCTGCCATGGAAAACTTGGTCCAGTTTGATACATTCTCAATGCCTCGTGAATAGATAGCTTTGAAAACAAAATTTTTGGGTGAATAGACAAGGGCAGCCCTCGGGCTTATTTCAGAACCAAAGCCGCCGCTGGAGCGGATCCGGTCATAGTCGTACCGTGCACCTAATGTAAGCTTAAGATTTTTCAGCAGTTCATACGTTCCCTGGGCATAAATGCCAAGATCCCAGACGTTGAATTGATTGCCTCCCATGGGTGATGGAAGGACAACGGCTGAATCCTGGGGATGAGAATCGGTGCTGAACAGATAACCACCCTGAAGGGAACTGTTTCTGACCTCTATACCGGTGACAATATCGAGTTTCGTCAGGGGTGTATAGATGAATTTCAGCTCGGTGCGGAGCTGCTTTGAAATCTCAAAGGCATATTGCGTGATCCACTCAGGTTCAATACCATTTACAAGGTCAGCAAGGTCTTTGTTGCCCCTTGCATAGTTACTCAGCGAGACAAACCTGGAGTCTTCAGTTAAAGCATGTATCCTGTAATTGGTGAGGCTTGAAATAAACAACTTGTCGCTGACCTGGTCTTCATATTTCGCATAGACGAAGGATAATTGCGGTACCCAGACGAATCCGTTTTCTGAACCAGGTACATAAAGGTCGGTATATTGGGTTGTTGAGCCCTGGCTCATTTTCCAGGTCTGGAAGCCGAAGCTGAATTTTCCAAACCTCATCTTGCCATTCAGGAACCAGCTTTTTGCATGGTCGGTAAATCCTATTTTGTTGCCGTTCACGACCTGGTCATAAGCTGATTTGTCAAATGCACAGGCAGCATTATTGCCCTCCTCCGTAAGAATGATCTCTGAAGTGTCGGGAGATACAATATAAAATGGATTACTGGCAGCGAGGTGATTATCGATAAGGTATTCCCTGGCATTCTTTTTTATGCTTAACAGACTGATGTAATCCACACTGTCGTATGCATCCGGATTATAATCAAAGTACGTTTGGCTTGAGAGGTCCATTCCATCCGATGCATAAATCCTTCCCGTCAGGGAAAAACTGAACTTTTTTGCCCTGCCTGCAAGGCTCAGGTCTAGACATCTGGTATTATAGGTTCCATAGCCGGCATTTGCTTTGAGTCCCCATTTCTTTTCGCCACTGAAAAAACTATTTTCATTTTGAGTAATCACGTTGATGACGCCGGCAAAGGCATTTGGTCCATACATGGTGGAAGCAGGGCCATAAATGATTTCGACACGTTCAATATTGGATAATGGATACTGCCGGGATATGTCGGTCCAGTTGGTCCACAGGTCATTGTCCTCAATACCATCAATAAGCATAAGTGTTTTTTCTGTACTGTTCTGGCGGAATCCCCGTTGATAGATATTCGCCAGTTGCGACCCATAAAACAGGGTGATGTCGAATCCCGGAACATCTTTTAATAATTCAACAAGGTCCATGTAACCACGCTGCTCTATCTCTTCTCGAGTGATGACGATAATATTGGCAGGAGCTTCATAAATCGATTCTGCCTTTTTTGAAACGGATGTGACCTGCTCGGATAAAGAAGCCTGCTTAAGACGGTTGATCAGATTTATAAATCGTGGGAGATCAAAAATATCAGGCTCAAAGTTCGGATTTATCTTTAAAAGATCTTCTGCCAGTTTGCTTGACGTGCTGACAGAATCCATTGCCAGATAGGTCAGTGACAGCAATCTGTAGGCTTCTGCCTGCTGTGGTCCACTGAATCCTTTATGAATACAGTCGCTCAGGAGAGTAATGACCTGATTGAAATTTCCTGTTTCATATTTCTTCCGCGCTTCGGTCAATGTCACATCGCTGCATTCATTTTGGGATAGAACTGGCAGGATAGACATCACCAGGAAAATCAGGATAAAATAGTATTTTATAATTCTCATAGAACGTTTATTTTCATCGTTTTACCTTGCATGACGGTTATTTCATTTACTGTCCTGCATCTTCTTTGTGCACCTTTGCTGGAACTTGAGACCTTTGTGGTTTAAGGCATTTATGTCACTCTCTCATGTCCTTTAAGGCTTGTCTGTACATGTTTTAACATAATTAATATCAATACCGATATACTTGTTCCATTCATCGGCCGAAAGGTTTCTGGAAACCATCCCGCAGATTTTCCCTGCGAGCAGGGCGGGGTTAATCAACCTGATACGGATGGTCTTATCCGGGCTACTGGAAGCCAGCCGGTTGCCGTCGGGAGTGAACACAATGTCAGAGATCCAGAAGTCCTGATCATCAATGATAATAGGTTGTTCTTCAGGATTTTTGTAGATCCACAGACGTATGGTTCCATCATAGCTGCAGCTGGCAAGGGTCTGCCCATCGGGGCTGAAACACAATGCAGTGACGCGTGATAAATGCCCGATAAGTTCAGTAGCCTGCTGAAAGGGATTTTCACCATACCATAACCTTATCAGACCGTCTTCATCACCTGAAGCCAGCACATTGCCATCTGGACTAAAAGCAAGGGAGAAGACAGATTTACCAGTGGATTGCACCACTACCGGTGCAGCCATCATGCTTCTCAGGTTCCACATTTTTACCTCGCCTTTTTCATTTCCCCAGGCCACACTTAAACCATCAGGTGTAAAACAAACCGTGTTGATCCGGCAAGTTGACTGTTCGATGAAACTGCAGGTAAAAGGATCCTTGCTGATGTTCCACAATCTGACACTTCCATCGGCGCTGGCTGAAGCTAATGTTCCATCTGACTTATCAAAACACAATTGCGTCACGAAAGAGGTATGGCCCTGTAAAAGCCTGGGTTCACTGTTCAGGTTTAACATATCCCAAAGCAGGATATCACCATTATAACTCCCTGAAGCCAGCAGGTGATAATCGTGACTGAAAGCCAAAGAACAGAAACCATTTTGTCCCATATTATTGGTATACATATCACGAGGTGGCTGATCGGGATTATCCATGTCCCAGATTTTTACGGTACCATCAATGCTGCAGGATGCAAGGGTATGGCCGTCATTTCCGATGTCAATGGCACGCACTTCATCCTTATGACCACGAAGTGTGACGGGTATGCCAGCCACATCGGCCAGTGCTTTGAAAATGTCGGGATCATTCGGTAGTCCTTCATTTTCTTTATTCCATTTATAGGCTTGTAATGCCAGAAGCACAGTCAGGTCATTCCTGCCGGATGACTGCAGCTCAACTGATTTAATAGCCATCGCTTTCGCAACGGCGATGAGCCGCAAACGCCTGGCATTCTGTTCGGAGGTCTCCGCCTTTATCCTTTCGGAATCGGCAATTTGTTTTTGCTCCACAGCTACCTTCCTCTGTTCTTCTGCCTCATCACGTGCAACATCAGCCTCATTTTTTGCAGTTTCTGCCACCTGACGTTGATGAATAGCTTCCTTTCTCTCCTGTATGGCTATGTTTTGCTGCTGGATGGCATATTGCTTCTGCTTCTCCGTTATTATTTTCTGCTGCTCTGCAATTTGCTGCTGTTGTTCTGATATTTTCCGCTGGATGACCGACTCCTGTCGCTGCTCGGCAGCGATCCTGCTTTCAGTCTGTGCCAGTTTTTCTTTCTCAAGAGCTTTTTTTTCACTGGCTTCTGCCTTGAACATCAGGTTCAATGATATGATCAGAAAAAAAATGGAGACGATGGAAGCAGCTCCAAGGATGATTGCAAATCTCCTGGTCCTGATAAGCTCCCTGCGCTGACGCTCTTCCTTTTTTGCCACCTCAAGGTCAGCCTCTTTTTTACTGTATTTCAGAAAGCCAATAGCCCTGTCAAAAGCAGGATCATAGCGGTTTGCCCAAGCCTGGTTTGGATTGTTATTTTCCATCCAGTTAATGGCAAGATGCAATTCAGGATCAATCCATAACCCGGTTTTCCCTTCCTGGTATAATTCGGCAGATTTCGACAGGCGCATGTAAAGTTGTGCTGACCGTGTCTCTTCTTCCACCCATTGATGCAGACGGTGCCATATCCTCATGATGCTCTCATGAGTGATGTCAATGACAGTATCTTCATTAAGCTGTACCTGGTAAGGAGGCATCAGGAATGTCCTTCCGGGCTGCCTGAAATGGTTGATCACCGTGATGACTTCCTCAACCTTTGCACCAGCGATGGAACATATTTCACCGAGCTGCGTTGGCCTGCGTGTTCCCCTGTTATCCTCTCCTACATCTGTTAGAGCTTTAAACAGTCTCTCGGCAATATCCTGGTGTCGCCGGTCGGGCAATTCATTGTATACCTCCTCTGCATGCACCGACAGGGCTTCACTCATGGTGCCGATGGCTTCATAATGGTGTTCATCAATCAGCTTATGAATGCCGGGATTCTGTTGCCAGTATTCCCACATTCGCATCAGTGCATGCTGAAGTACTGGGAGTTGATCAGGATCGCTGCCGGCTTCCTCCAGTAACCTGTCGACCAGGTCATCCGTTATAACAGCTCCACAAACCCGCACCGGATCGACAATAGCAGAACGGATCTCGGCTTTTGTCATTCTTGGCACAAGATAATGCCCCTGGTTTATCTTTTCGGTGAGTCCAGTGTATTCGGTGCATTCATCAATAAAGTCCGACCGCATTGATATAATTACATAAGCAGGAACTGTATCCTGTTCAAGGGCTATAAGGAAAAGATCAATGAAATGAGAAGCTTCAATGACGTTGTGAAAGCTTGTCAGGCTGCTCTTAAAACGGAACAACTCTTCAAACTGGTCGATGATGATCAGGTTGTTTCTTTCAGACAGGGCTGGCTGCATGCCAAGTACCTGTATTAAACCATTTTTCCCTGACTTTAGCACCTTTTCCAGATCAGAGGCATCCTGAAACATCTTCTGTGCAGGGTCGGTCCTCAGGCATGTTTCATACAATGCATTAGCCATGCTGCCTATCGGATCATCACCGGGTCTGAAAATAGAGACTTCCCAGCTGTTGGGATCTTTTACACCTTTCCTTTTAACCAGTGCCGGAATTAAGCCTGCCTTGATAAGGGATGACTTACCGCAACCCGACGCGCCTGTTATCGCCAGAAAATGGGAGGAGGATAATCGGGATACAAGGTCCTTGGTCTGCTGATCTCTCCCAAAAAACAGGTAATCTTCATGCGGCTCATAGCTTCTTATTCCGGGAAAGGGATTGGGAGTTAATTGTATGTCGGTCATGTTGATATAATTAACTATAGAAGATGATAACCATGAAAATTTCAACCAATTTAGTTATTATTTGGATAAAACTAATAAAAAGGGTAAAATACCATTATTAGAAAATCAATTTAATTTTTTTCTTCCCTTTTGAAAGTTTCAGGTGTGTGAAAGGTTTTGTAACCGCAGAGGACGCAAAGGTATCGCAGATAACGCAAAGATTTATTTTCGTATTTCAGCATTTGCACCCTTTGCGCCTCCTTTGCGCCCTTTGCGGTTATATTAGTGCCTATTAACCACCGAGATGGCATGAGATACGGTGGATTATCAGCCTCCAAAAATCACAATAAATCCCGTAATTTTTTATATCCCTCCTGGCTTGTGCGCAGTTTCGCACCGTCCTTTAAAGATACCAGGTGGGTGTCCTTTTCATAAAGTTCAATGGAGGCTATCTGATCCACATTTACAATATAACTTCTATGTATGCGGATGAAGTTGGAAGGCAGGTGGCGTTCAAAGTATTTCATGGTCTTTTCTTTCAGATGACGGCCGGCATCCGAATAAACCATCACATAATCATCCTGTGCTTCAATATAATGGATGGTGCCAACAGGGATAATGATGATTTTTGATCCCATCCGTGTCACAACACGGTCGATGATCTTATCGGCTTCGTCCAGGTGTTGCTGCAGCTGTCCTATGGCTGTTGCCGGCGATGCAGGCTTGTGAGCTATCCTCTTTCTGGCTTTGTCAAGAGCCTGTTCAAGCCGGGCTTTTGAAAAGGGTTTCAGCAGGTAGTCAACAGCATTATGTTCAAAGGCTTTAATGGCATACTGATCATAAGCTGTGGTGAAGATGATCTCAGGCTTATGGTCGAGGACTTCGAGGAGCTCAAAACCATCTACCTTCGGCATCTGTATGTCGAGGAACACCAGGTCGGGCTTAATGTCCTGCACTGCTTTCAGGGCATCAAAGCCATTTTCACACTCACCGGCAAGCTCTATACCCGGCACTCCCGACAGATAATTCTTTATCAGCTCCCTGGCCAGGATTTCATCATCTACAATGAGCACTTTGATTTTTCTATCCATTTTGCGGAATATTTAAAAACACTTCAAAATATTGCTCCTGTTTGCTGACCTTAAGCAGGTCATGCCTGTCATAAAAAGTGAGCAGCCGGTTTTCAACGTTTTTCAGTCCGGTGCCTGTCCCTTTACGAATGATGCCAACCGGATCAAAGTTATTGGATATGCTGATCCTCAGGAAGCCACCCTGCAGATAAGCTTTAATATGTATTTTCACCTGCCCAGTTGAGCCATATACACCATGTTTAATGGCATTTTCGATGAGAGGTTGCAGGATCATGGCCGGCAATGTGCAGATATGGCATTCCTCGTTGATCTCTTCAGTTATAATAAGCCTGTCACCGAATCTGACCTTTTCAATATCGAGATATAAACCGGTATGGTACAGCTCTTTTTTCAGGTCGCTGAGGATTTCTTCCGACTGGTTGAGGGAATACCGCATATATTCCGACAGTTTGATGATCATGTCCTGGGCTTTATCCGGGTTGGAAATGGTGAGTGCACTGATGGAGTTCAGGCTGTTGAAGAGAAAGTGCGGACGTATCTGCGACCTGAGCAAGTTCAGCTCGGCGTCGCGCAATGATGATTTAAGCTGGGCTTCATGTTCCATTTTCTCTTTCAGTTCGCGGAAGCTGATGATCAGGTAGGCGATCGAAACCAGCAGTCCGTAATAGAGCACACCACTGATGATTCTGATGACAAGCGAATCTTTCAGAAACTGGCGGTATGCAGGCTGGCTTTCAAAGAGCAGGTTCAACAGGAGATAGGCGGCACCGAGCCATATTAATAATGTGACGGTGACACCTGTGATATGAAATATCAGTATTTCGCCAAGCGTTTTTTTCCTGATGTCGGAATATCGGGTCATGAACCACAACCCGGTACCCATTATTGCAAACAGGCCGTTGTATACCAAGCTGTCGCCAAGAGCTTGTGGGGCAGTGAGCTTATAGACCCGGAACATAATGAAAAAGTGGATAGCTGAAACAGCTATCCACATCATGACATAAGGTATGGCCAAGTGGGATTTTGAGAGGCTGAAGATATTTTTCCGGATACCGTCAAGCATTATTTACGTTTTATTTCGCCGCCGCCAAAAATGGTCACGCCTTTGATGATCAGTGTTTTGCTGTAATCGACCTGGGTGGGGCCACGTTTGTCGGAATATCCTCCAAAAATACTAAATACTTCTATTTTAATGTTCCAGTCGGCAGGGATGACTAATTCGCTGCCGCCGAAGACCACGATCATTTCCAGCTCATTGACGCCGGGAGCCATTTTTGTGTTGGTAAGATCGATTTTAGATCCGCCAAATACAGCTACCATACGCCCTCCTTTAAATGCCTCGGAATGGACGACCCTATCGCCGCCACCGAAGACAGCCACTTCATCGATATAATCGTCACCTGAAGAGATAGTGTCGATACGTCTGTGCCTGAACATATGTCCTGTGCCAAAGATCATCCCAAGTCCGAATAAGATAATCACTGCAGGCCAGAAGACATGCCAGAAATTGACATCCTCGCTGAATACATTATGAAAGACGTCGGGCATCAGGAATATTCCGGCGATGACCAGTAGTAATCCCCACCACCATTTCCGGCCGATGATGTTTACCAAACCAATGACGACGATGAGCATGCCCCACGAAAAAATATTATGATGCCAGTTGTGGGGTAATAGGCCGGTGTTGCTGAGCAACATGACGAGGCCTGCCAAGATGACGACAATTCCGAATATCAGTGTACTTGAGCCGAATCCTCTTCTTCTGCAGCAGGGTTCATTGTGATTCTGTGTTTCCATTTTTTTATGATTTAAAGGTTAAACATGAAATTCATTAACGGTGCAAAATTAGACCTGCCGGTACAAGTATGAAACACAAAATCGGTGAGTACAGGATTTTATACGGCGAGCACGGATAAGTTTTATTTTGAAAATGCCCTATATATGATTATTTGTATTTTTTTATACTATATTTGTACTGATCTATCTAAACAAATGACAGATATATTCAATATCTGTTTCAAATTAAATATTCACTAAATCACAACAGCACTATGGGAAAACATCTTACTATTAAATTACTCCTGTTCCTGTCGCTATTCATTTTGTGCTATACGACAGGTTTTGCTCAGGGAGGTGATGTTACCGGGCGGGTTACCGATGCTTCAGATGGACAAACTCTTCCGGGAGTCACCATATTGATCAAGAGTACCACGATGGGTACAGTTACCGATATTGACGGGTATTACAAGATTCGTGTAAATCCCAATACAACGCTTGTGTTCTCATTTATCGGATATGAGACCCAGGAAATCCTGGTTCAACCTAATTCCGTTGTAAATGTTGCTCTTAAGTTTAAATCGACCTTTCTGAGTGAGACGGTTGTGATTGGTTATGGGATACAGAAAAAGGATGATGCAACAGGTTCGGTTTCAGCTGTTCAATTAAAGGACTTCAATAAAGGTTCAATTGCGTCGCCTTCCCAGCTCCTCATTGGTAAAATACCCGGTGTCCAGATTACGTCAACCGGTGGCGCACCTGGTGGTGGAACTACTATACGCATCAGGGGAGGCTCCTCCATATCAGCAAGCAATGATCCTTTAATAGTGATCGATGGAGTACCCATGGACAATGAAAGTATTTCAGGCTCCAGAAATACCTTAAGTTTCATTAATCCCAGTGACATTGAATCAGTTACAGTCCTGAAGGATGCCTCTGCAACGGCTATCTTCGGTTCAAGGGGATCCAATGGGGTTATCATGATTACCACAAAAAAGGGAGCAGTTGGAAAGGGTGGCAAAGACAGTAAATCTATTAATCTTAGTTATAATGGGACTTTTTCTGTGTATACGATCCCCAAGAAGATTGATGTACTTAAAGCTGATGAGTACCGTACGATCATCAATAACCGTTATGCCAGTAATGAGAACGTATTAGCACTGCTGGGGAAGGCTAGTACAGACTGGCAGAATGAAATTTATCAGACGGCCCTGGGAATGGATCATTATCTGAGCGCAACCGGTGCATATAAAATCCTGCCCTATATGGTTTCCCTGGGTTACTCTGATGAGAATGGCATTCTGAAAACGGATAATATGAAACGTACAACCCTGTCGGCTACATTGAATCCGTCGCTGTTTGATGATCATTTGAAGATTAATTTCAACGTGAAAGGCATGTTTATTAAAAATAAATTTGCCGATCAGGGTGCTATCGGTGCTGCGGTGCAATATGATCCCACTAAACCGGTAAAGTCTGATTCCGTGTATACTGTTCATTACACGGATGTGAATAATAATCCGGATTCACTCACAACAGATTATGGCGGATATTATGCATGGACACAGCCAAATGGCGCACCTGTATCACAAGGCTCCAGCAATCCGGTCGCTTTGTTGAACCTGCGAGATGATAAATCCGATGTGAAAAGAATCATCGGCAATATTCAACTCGACTATAAACTGCACTTTCTCCCGGATCTGCGTGCAAATCTGAATATGGGGTATGATTATTCCAAAAGCGATGGAACCGTGTATGTTCCTGACTATGCCCCCTGGGTATTCAATGCAGTTTATGGAGGTGGCTTATCCACTGTATATAAGCAGGAGAAGAAAAATGAACTCCTCGACTTTTACTTGAATTATGTTAAAAACGTCAGTGATTTAAAAAGCACCTTTGATATTATGGCAGGTTACTCCTGGCAACATTTCTGGAGAAAAGGCTCAAATTACTCGACCAATATTATTAAAACAGTAGTTAATGACAGCTCTGATTATGCAACAGAAAGTTACCTTGTATCATTCTTCGGACGTGTCAATTATTCATTAATGAGCCGCTATCTAATAACCTTCACATTACGTGACGATGGTACTTCAAGGTTCTCACCCGATACACGCTGGGGTTTGTTTCCTGCTGTTGCCATAGGATGGAAAATCAATGAAGAACCGTGGATGAAAAATGTTACTGTTTTATCGCAACTCAAGCTGAGAGCAGGATATGGTATTACCGGGCAGCAGGACATCGGACAGGGTGATTATCCCTATCTGGCCCGTTATACTTACAGTGAACAAAATGCGATGTATCAGTTTGGGAATCAATTTCTCGTAACCTTACGTCCTAATGGATTCGATAAAAAAATAAAGTGGGAAGAAACTACCACTTGGAATCTTGGTCTGGATTATGGCTTTTCCAATGACAGATTTTATGGCTCACTGGATTTTTATTTCAAACAGACTAAGGACCTTATCAATTTTATACCGATTCCCGCCGGAGCAAACCTCACTAACTATCTCCTGACCAATGTCGGAGACATGGAAAATAGAGGTGTTGAGTTTTCAATTAATACAAAACCTGTCTCAAGGGAGAATTTTTTCTGGGAAGTTAATTTGAATGCCACTTACAACGCTAATAAAATCACAAAACTGACAGTTACCGATGATCCCAATTACATAGGAGTACTGACCGGGGGTATTTCAGGAGGTGTTGGAAATACATGCCAGGTCAATAGTGTAGGATATGCGGCTAACTCATATTTTGTTTTTGAGCAAGTATACGATGCACACGGTAATCCGATAGAAGGCATGTATGTTGACAGAAATGGAGATGGACAGATAACCGATAACGACCGTTACCGTTTTAAGGATCCAGCTCCGGATTATTACTTTGGTATATCTTCAAATTTGCAGTATAAAAGCTGGAGTTTTTCCTTTTCAGGACGTGCCAACATCGGCAATTATATTTATAACAACGTGATTTCCGAAAATGCAGTCTGGGAAAGACTTTATCGCCCCGAAGGTCCTTACATTGGCAATGTGACGTCGGATGTCAAGATGATTAACTTTGTATCACCTCGTTACCTGTCAAATTATTTCATACAGGATGGCTCATTTTTCAGAATGGATAATATCACGCTGAGTTATTTGTTCAACAAACTTATTAATGGCAAGGTAAAACTACTGCTTTCAGCAACTGTTAACAATGCTTTTGTGATTACCAGGTATTCAGGTATCGATCCTGAAATCAGTAATGGTATTGATAACAGGATATACCCACGACCACGTGTATTTGTGTTCGGTGTGAATCTCATGTTTTAATTAACCTTCAAATTCAGAATAATTATGAAAAAGTTATTGAATATCACTCTGATTACTGCAGCACTTGTCCTGGCATTTTCTTCCTGCATTAAAGATCTGGATACGATACCATTGGATAAAGATGAAGTAACGGCTGCAAAAGTTTATGATAATCCTTCCTCATACAGGCAGGTCCTGGCAAAATTATATGCCGGATTAGCCGTATCCGGACAGACAGGCCCGCATGGCAACTCTGATATCAGCGGCATAGATGAAGGATTCGGACAATATCTCAGAGGTTACTGGTATCATCAGGAACTGACGACCGATGAGGCGGTCATCGGATGGAATGACCAGACCATCAAAGATCTGCACTGGCAGACCTGGGGAGCAAGTGATGTCTTTATCGCGGCTATGTATTCCCGTATCTTCGTCCAAATATCTCTATGCAATGAATATATACGTCAAACTGCCGACAGCAAGCTTGATGAGCGTGGTGTGAGTGGTCAGCTGAGAACAGATATCCAATATTATCGTGCAGAGGCACGCTTTCTGAGGGCTCTGAGTTACTGGCATGCCCTGGATCTGTTTGGCAATGTACCGTTCGTCACCGACAATGATCAGGTTGGAGTATTCTTCCCGCAACGGATTTTAAGACCTGACCTTTATAAATATATTGAAAGCGAATTACTGGATATTGAAAACCTCCTTATCGATGCCAGGCAGAACGAATATGCCCGGGCTGACAAAGCAGCTGCCTGGATGCTTCTGGCAAAACTGTATTTGAATGCCGAGGTCTATATCGGAGAACCTAAATATACCGAGTGTCTCACTTATTGTAATAAGATCATCGATGCAGGATATTCTCTTGAACCGGTTTATCAGAATCTCTTCCTGGCTGATAATGCCAACCTCGACGAGGTCATCTTCCCGGTTACATTCGATGGTAATAATACGAGGACATGGGGAGGAACCACCTTTATTATTCATTCCGAGGTTGGCGGTAACATGAATCCCAGTGCATTCGGCATCGACGGAGGATGGGGAGGTATCAGAGCTACCAGCGCTTTCGTAAATAAGTTTGATGATATTACCGGCAATACAGATAGCCGTGCCACGTTTTATACTGATGGGCAAAGTCTGGAAATCACCGATATCTCCAACTTTACAAATGGATATCCGACTACCAAATTTAAAAATGTGACCAGGGGTGGTGCTCCGGGCTCTAATCTCGTTCATACGGATACTGACTTTCCGATGTTCAGATTAGCAGATGTCTACCTGATGTATGCGGAAGCAGTCCTGAGAGGTGGTACAGGCGGAGATATAGGAACTGCTCTCGGTTATATCAACGCAATCAGGGAAAGAGCTTATGGTGATGCTTCAGGAGATGTTACCCAGATTGACCTGCCATTCATCCTCGATGAAAGAGCACGTGAACTTTACTGGGAATGCCATAGGAGAACTGACCTGATCAGGTATGGACTCTTTACCGGCGGCGATTATCTCTGGCCCTGGAAAGGAAATGTGAGTGGAGGCTTAGCTACTGATGTGAAGTACAATCTCTTCCCGATCCCGTCCTCAGATCTCAACGCAAATCCAAATCTTATACAGAATCCAGGTTATTAATTCTTTAAAACATTATAGGAATGAAAAAGATAGCATTTATAGTAACAGTTTTCATAGGATTAGGCTTACTCTTTTCCTGTGAGAAAGAGCTGAGAGACCCGAAACTGGACCCAAGCCAGGCGGTTAAACCAGAAATTTCAAGCCCTACTAGCGGATCCTCATTCGTGCTTTTAAAAGATCAGGCCGACAGTGTGCTTACCACGTTCATATGGTCTGAAACACATTACAATCTGACTGATCTTGAGACTACAAAGTATATCCTGGAGATGGACCTGGAACAAAACAATTTCTCCAGTCCGTATACCCTCACTTCCACCACCAGTACGGCTTATGAAATGACAGTTACCCAGATGAATAAGATTCTTCTGGTTTTAGAGCTTGATCCTGACGTTGCCTATGATCTCGCCTTCCGCGTTCGCTCTTTTGTCAACAGTATAACTACTTATTCAAATGTTATATCTGCTGTGATCACTCTGACCATTACGCCATACAGTGATGAGATATTTATAAAGCCGATCTATCTGCTCGGCAGCGGTACAACTATAGGATGGAGCAATATACTGGCACTTCCGATGGAGCATATCGGACAAGGTCAATTTGCAAGAGTGGAAACTCTCACACCCGGTAGCGCACAATATATCAAATTCATTTCGGTTTTAGGTCAGTGGGCTCCGCAGTGGGGAACAGATGCGACCGGTACTGCTGAAGGAGGAATATTGGTATACAGGCCGACGGAAAGTGTGCCGGATCCGCCTGCCATCCCCGTTGGTGTCGATGCTGGACCATATTACATTATGGCCGACACACTGCAGCTTGCCTATGAAACCTTCCTGACATCCGGGGAATTGTACCTGCTTGGTGATGCAACTCTTGCCGGATGGGATAACACTGCAGGGCTGAAACTGACAGAAGATCAGCCTCATGTGTTCAGTATTATAACTACACTTAATGCGACAGGTACTATGAAATTCCTGGAAGTGTCAGGTCAGTGGGCTCCGCAATGGGGGACAAATGGTGACGGATCCAACAAAAAGGGATTTCTCATATATCGACCTACGGAAGGCGTACCGGATCCACCTGGCATCCCCGCTCCCAGTGTTGCAGGCCAATACAAGATCACTGTTGATCTGACGACCATGCAGTACACGGTCGAACAGCAATAAAGCGGCGATCGGTTAATAAAAAGAGGCTGTCGCAGAGATTATTTTAATCACCCGGACAGCCTTTTTTATTTTATTACCTCACAACAGGTATTTTTAAATTTCCAGGTAAAAGATTTTTACAGACAGCCCGGATAGAAATTTCTCCGTGTGCCTCACCGATCCTGACCAGGGCCGTTGCAATGCCTGCCTCACTATCTGTATTATCCGGATTTATAAGCTCTGCATCTCCAGTAATCGCAAAATCGATCTTTACGCCATTCACCGGAACAACCGTGCCATTCATATCCTCGAGACGAGCATATATAAAAAGAATATCATTGACGTTTGCTTTTGGTGGACACCCACTCTCATCATAGCTCAGCCTGACAGCAACAGGATTACCAGGCGTTGAAACCGAATGCCTTACGACGTTGTCTCCATGGATATAACCGTTGGCCGTGAGTGTACCGGATTTGAACTCCTTTATTTTAAATGTGAAAGGTGGATGTGTCAGATTTGTTGACATCCGGTTTGAATCCAGACCTTGCCGTGCTATTACCTCACCATTCAATGACAGTTCAACTTCTTCGCAATTGCTGAAGACGCGCACATTAAGGTCTGATTTCTCATTCCAGTAAGTTGCAATAAATGCCATCGGACCAGAAGTATAGGTTGATAAAACCTCAGGGGCATCGCGCTGGCTCTGAAAGAAGTAATAACCGAACTTGGGCAGACGGTTTATCGACATGATCCCAGAGGCTTCCAGGTCATTGGCAAAACCCCGGTTATAATCATACATCACCCAGTATCCATCGGCAAAGGCAGGAGTGGTGAAATTATCATTCTGTGCCTCCTGAATATTTGTGGCCTGTTGCAATAACCTCGTTTCCCCGCTTGAAAGCAACTGCCTGCTGGAACGATCTTCCTGTAAAAGATCCTGCCATCGCTCCTGATTGAATCCTGCATTCATGGCATAATACTCCCAATCTCCATATTCTGATACAATATATGGTTTATCAGGTTCTTCATAATATTGCAGACGGTGCTGCCGTGCCTGAAGAAAAATGTCATATCCGTAATTTATCCAACCGGCTGTGAAACATTGATCACCAGGATACTCCTGATGGGCAATGGCAACAGCCTTATCAATAAACTCTTTTGACATGGCAGATTCATTTAGCGAAACTTCCCACGCCATTACACATGCATGATTCCTGTCCCTTCGGATGAGATCACGACAACATTGCAGTACCTGTGATTGAAATGCATCATCCTCGCTGAAATACTGCCATCCTAAGATAGCATCGAGAACGACAATGCCTAGTTCATCACAAGCATCCATGAAAGCTGGTGAATGAGGGTAATGTGATAAACGAACAAAGTCAAATCCGGCATCCTTGATTTTCCGGGCATCCCTGTATTGAGCTTCATTACTTAAGGCATAACCTACATATGGATATTCTTGGTGACGATTAACCCCACGCAGGAAGATCTCTTTACCGTTTATAGCAAAATAATTTGGGGCAATATCGAAATGCCTGATGCCAATCCGGGTGGTATCCGTATCAATGACATGCCGGTCATTGATCACCACTGTCACCAGCTTATATAAAGTGGGAGATGACGGTGACCATAATTCAGGTGATTTCAGACTGATATCAACAACAACTTCACAGTCATCACCGGTCTCTAGAAATTGCTCTGATGATTTAACCATGACGGTCATCTCATTTCCTTTCCATAATTCATGCTGTATATAGAAACGTTTATCTCTGCTGTCGGCATTCATTACAAGCGTTTTTACCTTAATAATGGCTTCTTTTTCCGAAACTTCCGGATAGCTGATAAATATCCCTCCACTGCCGGGCTTGTTTGCATAAACTGCATCTGTTATAAAAAGGGGATTTTTAATAATGAGAAAAGCGTCACGGTATAATCCGCCATACATATTGAAATCAAGCTGTTTAAGTGGCTTAGGCCCGGTTATAGGATTGTCCCGGTTGTCCAACCTTACAATCACATGATTCTGTCCTCCAATATTGGCTTCTTTGGTAAAATCAACCGCAAACGGCAGGTATCCTCCCAGGTGTGTAATTTTTTTAATTCCGTTTATCCATACATCTGCAACATTCATGGCACCTTCAAATTTCAGGAAAAGAAGTTTTCCTTTGGTGTAGTCAGGCAGTACAAAGTCTTTACGGTACCAGCATATCCCTTGCCACTGATTGTTCACGACCAGTGGTTCTATAACAGGAGAATGCGGCAGTTTAACACTTTGCCATTGAAGATCATCAATATCAGTTGAAAAGATAGATGTGCTGTCGGCCGAAAGAATAAATTCCCAATTACCGTTGAATTTTTGAGTTGACCAGGAGGTATTTTTAAGTTTCTCCTGACAACCGGTAAAAGCAAAACCGATTAATAGGATTAAAATATTCAGCAGGCGGAATTTGGTTCTCATTAATTGAAGCTAAATTGTATATTTGGGTGAAAATGTCAACAAGTACACGATATGATTTAATGCCTTGTATACTTATCAAAGACGTCAATCACCGGCAATACATTGCCTTTATCATCAAAAAAATCCCGGTTTGAAGTGTCAAAAATGGTAGCAGGTTCCCACCAGAAAATCCCTGCACCCAGATTGTCGGGAGTGCTCAAAACAATGCGGTTCACCTCTGCAAGAAATTCCTTTTGTCCTTCTGGTGTTTCCGGAAATGGTGCAGGTTTATTGACGTACTCGGTAGGATTGGAGCAATAGGCAACTTCAACCAGAATAATGGGCTTTTTATACTCGCGTGCCATGAAATTCATATTTTCACGTAAGTTCAGCAGACTACCATGCCACCAGGGATAATAAGACTGTCCGATGACATCGAAACTGATGTTATAGTCAATTATTTTATCGAAAAAATATTTTGTTCGTTCTTTATTTCCACCCTGGTCGATGTGGATCATAATCTGGGGCCGGGGAAGATTGCCACAGCCGGCGATCACACCGTTAATACCGGCCTGTAGAAGTTGGGCGAAGTGATCCCAGTTATCCGGTATTCGTCCATCAGGCCATAGCATGCCGTTGATAACTTCATTGCCAACCTGCACCATATCGGGAGAAGCATCCGCATCCCTGAATGCAGTCATTGTCTCCCGTGAATATTCAAATACCGCAACGACTAGCTCCTCATGTGTTTTTCCCTCCCAGGATTTGGGAATATACTGTTTACCCGGATCAGCCCAGGTGTCGGAATAATGATAATCAAGCAGGAACTTGTATCCCATGTTCTTTGCTTCCTTTGCCAGGGCAATGGTATACTCCAGGTCATTGGGAAGCTCGGTGGGCGTGTGAAAAAGACGTAACCTGATCCAGTTATAGCCGTGGTCTCTGAAAATTTGTAATCCGGCTTTTCCCGCGCCATTCTCCCTGAATTCAAAATCCTGGTCTTCTGCGGCTTTCAGAAATGAAAGATCAGCTCCGATGGCATATTCCTGGGCGTTTATACCGGAATACCAGATGATCTGAAATAGAGTCAACAGTAAAACGTAAATATAACCTGCTGGTTTCCTGTGTGGTAACGATACTTTTCTTGACATGGCTAAATCATTAATAACTAATTCTGTTCAATTGATCGTTGATAATTGATCATTGATCATTGTATAAGATTACGGTTCTTTCTTAAATACACTCATTACAGGAAGGGCTTTATTATCGAAATCAAAAAGTGTCAGATTTTCCCAGTTTGATCCGTTTGTTGACTGCGGTCCTTTGAAAGCAATCCATTCACCTCCCCAATAACAGAAACCAATACCTTTGTTTACCGACCGGATAGCTTCCTTCATGGCCAGCATAAAACTGGCCTGTCCCTGAGGTGTTGCAGGATACCCGGAGACTAACTGATCAGCTGTGCCGATGATATTATTCGTCCAGTCGTTCCATCCCAATGTAAAAGGGTAAGCGGTTTCGGCAATGAGTATTTCTTTTCCGCTGACATTGCTTAGGCTGGTCAATGCATTTTTCATGGACTCCAGATCTTTTCCGTGCCAGAAGGGATAATAGGAAATGCCGATGATATCAAAGTCAACAGTGTTGGTGCTGATCAGGTTGAAGAACCAATCTGAACCCTCAATGCCGGCAAAGTGGATGATGATTTTTGTTTTACCTGAGGCATCTCTGACAGCACGGGTTCCTTCTTTCAGCAATGCAATGAAATTGGCTGGATGATCAATTTGGCCCAAATCCCAGAGGAGTCCTGAGTTTATTTCATTGCCGATAGAGATGAAATCCGGTTGAATGGCTGTCATAATCCGATATGTATAAGCGTAAATGCTATCCTTTAATTGGTCGATATTTAAGTTTTGCCAGGTTAGAGGAATAGTTTGTTTCCCAGGATCTGCCCATGTGTCAGAGTAATGAACGGTGAGATAGACTTTCAATCCGGCGTTTTTGATTCTCTCCGAGAAGGCCAGGACTTCATCAAATCCGGAATGATTGCTTGGTGGGGCATACCAGAGCCTTAACCGGATGGTGTTGCAGCCTGCTTCTTTCAGAATAGTCAGAACATCTTTAGATTTTCCTTCAGCATCATAAAAACGAATCGAATAGGTTTCTATTTCAGGAAGATATGACAGGTCAGCACCGCGGATAAAATTATCTGGAGAAGAATTATCCGAAACATTATCTTTACCACAGCTAATAATCAGTAAAAAAAATGCCGTTAAAAAGAGTTTTGGCCTCATTTGTTTTACTATTTGGATCAACGTCCTGAGGACAGTTGCTGATTGAGATAATCACAGTCAAAGATACATAATAATCGATTTTAAAGATCGGTCTTCGAGTTAATCAGTTATGATTTTTCGAAATGAACAGACTTGGATTCATGCCAGGATCACGCTCTCTTATCTTCCTGTCCTTAATGGCAGGGCAAGTCATAAGTGCGGATAATTTTAGCAAAAATATTATCAAAAATTGTTTTTTTAAAAAAATGTTGTACTTTTGCACCCGCTAAAATTGCTGCCCGGTTTTTAAAAACTGAGGTGGTGATTATCAAAGTAAAACAATTTAGGAAACCTGACAAAGTAAGACAGCTATAGGTTTCTGCTAACAGGATCAGTTCACATGCTCCGGTCAGCCTGTCAGTCTTACCAAAATCATTTCTTTCCTGATTTTTTACTTCAGAATATAAATAATTGTGTACTTTTGCAGTCCTTTTTTTGAGGACGACGAAGTGAATAATAATCAAAACCGTTGATATGCCAACTATTCAACAATTAGTACGTAAGGGAAGGAATAAGCTGACGTATAAAAGCAAGTCTCCGGCTCTGGACTCCTGTCCTCAGCGCAGGGGTGTTTGCACCAGGGTTTATACCACCACGCCAAAGAAGCCCAATTCAGCCATGCGCAAGGTGGCCAGGGTGCGTTTGACCAATCAAACAGAAGTGACAGCCTACATCCCCGGCGAAGGCCATAACCTGCAGGAGCACTCCATCGTCATGATCAGGGGTGGCAGGGTGAAAGACCTTCCCGGTGTAAGGTATCACATCATCCGCGGTGCTCTTGATACGTCAGGTGTCGAAGGCAGGGCACAGCGCCGCTCCAAGTACGGGGCTAAGAGGCCGAAGAAAAAGGCGTAGACATTGATCAGTGATCAATGATCAAATAATAGTTTTAGATTAGGAAATTTAAAAATAATTCATCAGAGATGAGGAAATCAAAGCCAAAAAAGAGAGAATTGTCACCGGATCCGAAGTTTAATGATCCTCTGGTGACCAAATTTGTTGGCAATATTATGCTGAGAGGCAAGAAAAGCGTGGCGTTTCAGGTTTTCTATGACGCCATTGATCAGGTCACTGAGCGTACCAAGGAAGACGGGCTTGAGGTATGGAAGAAAGCGCTGGCCAATGTCACACCTTCTGTTGAGGTGAGAAGCCGCAGAATAGGTGGCGCCACATTCCAGATACCTTCGGAGATCAGGCCTTCACGAAAGTTGTCAATAGGCATGAAAAACCTGATCAAGTATGCCCGTGCACGGCATGAGAAATCCATGCAGGAAAAACTGGCAGGCGAAATTATGGCAGCCTATAAAGAAGAGGGTGCAGCTTTTAAGAAAAAAGAAGATACACACAGGATGGCGGAGGCAAACAAAGCCTTCTCCCATTTCAGATTTTAACGATACAACAGACGGGTATAATACAGTAATGTCGGAAAAACTCAAACATACGCGCAATATCGGCATAATGGCTCATATCGATGCTGGCAAGACCACCACGACTGAGCGCATATTGTATTATACCGGCATCAATTACCGCATGGGTGAGGTGCATGATGGCACAGCCACCATGGACTGGATGGTACAGGAACAGGAACGTGGCATCACCATCGCCTCTACAGCTACTACTGTTTTCTGGGATTTGGAAGGGGTAAGCCACAAAATAAACATTATTGATACGCCGGGACATGTGGATTTTACGGTCGAAGTGGAACGTTCCCTGCGTGTCCTTGACGGCGCTATAGCTATTTTCTGCGGCGTCGGCGGCGTGGAACCACAGTCGGAAACGGTTTGGAAACAGGCTGATAAATATGGTGTTCCGCGTCTCAGCTTTGTCAATAAGATGGACAGGGCAGGAGCGGATTTTTACAGCGTCATCGAACAGATCAAAAGAAAACTCGGCGCCAGGCCGTTGCCCATTCAGCTTCCTCTCGGTGCCGAAGATGCCTTTTCAGGGGTGATTGACCTTATCAACAGAAAAACTTACAAATGGGATGATGACTCTCTCGGCATGCAATTTTTCGAAAGCCCTGTTCCCGAAGTGATGAAAGCTGAAGTGGAAGAGTATAGAAATCTCATGATCGAAGGCCTTGCAGAAGAAGATGAAGAGTTCTTTGCCAAATATATTGATGATCCCGACTCCATCACTGTGCAGGATATTCATACAGCGATCCGCAAAGCTACTATTGAACTGCGCATGACCCCCGTATTGTGCGGGGCAGCCTTCAAAAATAAAGGCATACAGAACCTACTTGATGCCATTGTACGTTACCTGCCTTGTCCTACCGATATCCCGCCTGTTAAAGGTGTTAATCCGGTAACGAGAAAAGAAGAAACCAGATATGCTGATGTAAATGAACCCTTCACTGCATTGGCTTTTAAAATAGCCGCAGATCCCTATGTGGGACGTATCACATTTTTCAGGATCTATTCCGGCCACCTTGATGCCGGTGAAACTGTTCTGAACACGACAACAGGTCATAAAGAGCGAATATCCCGTCTGTTGCTGATGCATGCCAACAAGCAAAATCCTGTACAGCATGTGGAAGCCGGGGATATTGCCGTCGCTGTTGGATTGAAACAAATACGCACCGGTGACACGCTTTGCGATCCGCGGTATCCGGTGGCACTCGAATCCATTAAGTTCCCGGAACCTGTCATCAGGATAGCTGTGGAGCCAAAAACACAGGATGACGTCGATAAACTGGATATATCGCTGCATAAGCTGGCTGAAGAAGATCCAACCTTCTCGGTCAAAGTGGATGAAGAGACGGGCCAGACCATCATCAGCGGCATGGGAGAGCTTCATTTAGAAGTGCTGCTTGACCGTTTACAAAGGGAATTCAATATCGCATGTAATAAAGGTCAGCCTCAGGTTGCATACAAGGAAGCCTTGGTCAATGCAGTAGAACACCATGAGGTCTATAAAAAACAGTCGGGCGGACGTGGCAAATTTGCCGATATACTTGTTGAAGTCGGTCCGGCAGACACAGGATTGAAAGGTTTGCAGTTCATCAATGAAGTGAAAAGCGGCGCTATTCCCAGGGAGTTCATCCCTGCTGTTGAAAAAGGTTTCAAGACAGCCATGAATAACGGCATACTGCTTGGATTCCCTGTCTATAACCTGAAAGTCAGGCTGCTGGATGGTTCATACCACCCGGTAGATTCTGATGTTTTATCATTTGAAATCGCTGCCAACAAAGCTTTCAGGGAAGCATCCAAAAAAGCCAAGACTGTTCTGCTCGAGCCTGTCATGAAAATGGAAGTCGTCACCCCTGATGAATATCTGGGTGACATTACCGGTGACCTGAACAGACGCAGAGGCCACACCGAAGATATCAGCACAAGGGTTGGCGCAGTGGTTTTAAAAGCAAGGGTTCCCCTGGCAGAAATGTTCGGATATGTCACCGCATTGCGGACCATCACATCAGGGAGAGCCACATCAACACTTGAGTTTTCACATTATGAAATAGTACCTCAGGACATAACAGAGGAGATCATTTACAAGATCAAAGGGTATGTCCTGATTTAAATGAAGGAACAATAGAACACATATAGATTTAAGATATAAACAAAATCTCAAAACCGTGAGCCAAAGGATTAGGATTAAATTAAAATCTTACGATTACAACCTTGTTGACAAGTCTGCAGAAAAAATTGTCAAGACCGTGAAATCGACGGGTGCTATTGTCAGTGGTCCGATACCATTGCCGACGGACAAGAAGATTTTTACAGTGAACAGGTCAACATTTGTAAACAAGAAGTCTAGGGAACAGTTTCAGCTCTGTTCCTATAAGCGGCTTCTGGATATTTACAGCACCACATCCAAGACCATTGATGCGTTGATGAAACTTGAATTGCCCAGCGGTGTTGAAGTGGAAATAAAAGTGTAGAGAACGAGAGTAAATAAAAGTCTTAAAAACAGCATATCATGTCAGGACTTATAGGAAAAAAGGTCGGAATGACCAGCATTTACGATGACAACGGAAAGAATATTCCCTGTACGGTCATTCAGGCCGGGCCATGTATCGTAACACAGGTCAGGACCAAGGATACAGATGGTTATGAGGCCATTCAACTCGCTTTTGATGACCAAAAGGAGAATAAGACCACCAAGGCCATGAAAGGTCATTATATAAAAGCCAAAACCACTCCCAAGAAGATCCTCCGTGAATTCACTAGGTTTGAAGCTGGACACCAGAAGACTTTCGGCGATGTTATTACGGTAGACGTTTTCATTGAAGGCGAGTTTATCGATGTGGTAGGATATACAAAAGGCAAGGGTTTTCAGGGTGTTGTGAAACGGTATGGTTTTAAAGGTGTCGGCGAAGCCAGCCATGGCCAGAGTAACAGGCTGAGAGCACCCGGATCTGTCGGCGCATCATCATATCCTTCGCGCGTATTCAAGGGAACGCGTATGGCTGGTCAGGTTGGAAACAGCAGGATTAAAATGATCAATCTTCAGATCATGAAACTTATCCCTGATAAGAATATAGTCATAGTCAAAGGATCAGTCCCTGGGCCAAATGGTTCATATTTAATATTAGAAAGATGGAGTTAGCAGTATTTCAAATGGACGGTACCAAGACATCCAGGAGCATTACCCTGGACAGTGCCATATTTGGTGCAGAACCAAATGACCATGCCATATACCTCGACACGAAGCAATATATGGACAATCAACGGCAGGGTACACATGACACATTGGAGAAAAGTGCGGTGTCGGGAAGCACAAAGAAGCTTAAACGGCAGAAAGGCACCGGTACGGCACGGTCCGGAAGTATCAAGTCGCCCTTATTCAGGGGCGGCGGAAGGATATTCGGTCCCCATCCGAGAGATTATGATTTTAAGGTGAATAAAAAGGTCAAACGCCTGGCACGTGTCTCTGCATTAAGTTACAAGGCAAAAGATAATGAGATTATCATCCTCGACGATCTGAAGTTCGAAAAACCACGGACCAAAAACTTTATAGAGATACTAAAGAATTTTGAAACGGGGAACAAGAAAGCATTATTTGTCGTACCTGCCTCCGACCGGAATATCCTTCTTTCATCCAGGAACCTGCAACAGGTGAAAATCATGAATGCGACCGATATAAACACATACGACATCCTCAAACACAACAGGTTGTTCATTGTGGAAGGATCCCTGAAGGATATTGAAAAAGTTTTGGCAGAATAATACCGGAAGGCTCAAAAAGAACATTTAAATAAAAGTACAATGGGTATCATACTAGAACCGATCATAACGGAAAAGATGACAGCCAAGGGAGAAGCGCTCAACCAGTTTGGATTCATCGTCGACAGGAGGGCTAATAAGCTTCAGATCAAGAAGGCTATAAAGGATATCTATGGCGTTGACGTGCTCTCTGTGAATACGATGAATTATTCGGGCAAGATCAAATCCCGGTATACAAAGTCAGGCATTCTTCAAGGTAGAACGAATGCATACAAAAAGGCTATTGTCACATTAGCAGAAGGTGAAACTATTGATTTTTACAGCAATATTTAAATAAATGGCTTTAAAAAAATTCAAACCGACAACGCCCGGTCAGCGCTTTAAACTCATCAGTGCGTTTGATGACCTGACAGCCAGCACGCCTGAAAAAAGATTATTGGTGCCGATACACAAGACCGGCGGCAGAAATAATGAAGGTAAGATGACTATCCGTTACCATGGCGGAGGTCATAAACGTCAGTACAGGCTTATAGATTTTAAGCGTGAAAAGGAGGGCATACCTGCATTGGTGAAGTCCATCGAGTATGATCCAAACAGATCATCGCGGGTGGCCCTGTTATATTATGCTGACGGCGAGAAGAGATACATCATAGCGCCTTATGGTATCAAGGTTGGCCAGCAGGTCAGCTCGGGAAAAGGTGTTGCCCCGGAAATCGGAAACACGATGTACCTCAGCGAGATACCTTTTGGCACCATCATACACAATGTGGAGCTGAGGCCGGGAGAGGGTGCAAAGATGGCACGCAGTGCCGGGTCGTATGCACAGCTTATGTCACGGGATAACAAATATGCCATTCTGAAGATGCCATCAGGCGAGACACGTATGATTCTTCAGACATGCAGGGCGACCATTGGCATGGTTTCCAATCCTGACCATAACCTGGAGGTATCGGGCAAGGCCGGCCGTAGCCGTTGGATGGGTCGCCGCCCGCGAACAAGAGGCGTCGCCATGAATCCTGTTGACCATCCTATGGGTGGCGGCGAAGGCCGTGCATCCGGCGGTCACCCCCGTTCCAGAAAGGGTATACCGGCCAAAGGTTACCGCACACGGAAGGCAAAAAAGGACTCCAATAAATATATCATAGAAAAGAGAAAAAAGTAAAGAACAGTTAAATCATTATATCATGAGCCGTTCACTGAAAAAAGGACCATTTATTCACTACAAACTGGAGAAAAAGGTATCAGATGCCGTTCAGACCAGGAAGAAATCAGTCATTAAGACATGGTCAAGAGGTTCGGTGATTTCACCGGAGTTTGTCGGATTGACCATTGCTGTGCATAACGGTAACAAGTTTATTCCGGTGTATGTCACCGAGAATATGGTTGGGCACCGGCTGGGTGAATTTGCCCCGACACGCATCTTCAGAGGTCATGCAGGAAGTAAAAGGTAAGAAATAATTGAAATTATAAAGCTATGGGAGCCAGAAAACGAATCAGATCAGAGCAGATAAAGGAAGCAAGTAAAAAGGTATTTGCAGCGCAGCTTCGCAACTGTCCGTCATCACCTCGTAAAATGCGGTTGGTTGCTGATCTCATCCGCGGTGTGGATGTGGAATCTGCCCTGCATATATTAAAGAATACCCACAAGGAACCATCAAAAGACCTGCATAAGCTGTTGCTATCCGCTATTGCCAACTGGCAGGCCAAGAATGAAGGTGCCCGTATAGAAGAGAGCCATCTCTATGTGAAGGAGGTATATGTGGACAGCGGCAGGCAATTGAAACGTGTCAGGCCTGCACCACAGGGACGCGCCTACCGCATCAGGAAACGTTCCAATCACATTACCCTGCTGCTCGACAGCATGAAAGAAGTGGTTGATAAGCCTGTAAAAGAAAAGAAAAAAGTATTAGAAACAGCTAACGTATAAATCACCCCAAATAACAATCATCACAAAAAAGAAACTTAATGGGACAAAAGACGAATCCAATAGGCAACAGATTAGGGATCATCCGTGGATGGGATTCCAACTGGTTTGGAGGGAAAAGTTTTGCAAGTAAACTTGTAGAAGACGAAAAAATACGGAGATATCTGAATGCACGTCTTTCCAAAGCCGGTATCTCCAGGACGATCATAGAACGTACGTTGAAGCTGGTGACTGTGACCATTAACACGGCACGTCCCGGTATCATCATCGGCAAGGCCGGCCAGGAAGTCGATAAGCTTAAGGAAGAGCTTAAGAAGCTCACGAATAAGGAAGTGCAGATCAACATATCGGAAATCAAAAGGCCTGAACTGGATGCCATCATCGTCGGCAATACTGTTGCCAAACAGATTGAGGGCAGGATATCCTACCGCCGTGCGATAAAAACTGCGATAGCCTCCTCCATGCGGATCGGCGCCGAAGGTATCAAGATCATGATATCCGGACGTCTTGGTGGTGCTGAAATGGCACGGAGTGAACAGTATAAGGAAGGCCGCATCCCACTACATACGCTCAGGGCCGATATTGATTATGCTACAGCTGAAGCCCATACAACCTATGGAAGAATCGGTATCAAAGTGTGGATATGCAAAGGTGAGGTATACGAAAAACGCGAACTCTCACCTTCCGGCTCGGTGGTCAAAGCAAAGCCCACACCGGGAGTGAGAGCCAAAGGTGGAAGACCTAAAGGCCGCGGACCAAGATAAACAGATTAATAGTTCAACTTAAACGATAGTAACTATGTTACAGCCGAAAAAAACCAAATACAGAAAACAGCAAAAGGGAAGAATGAAGGGATGTGCTATGAGGGGCAACCAACTGGCTTTTGGCTCCTTTGGCATTAAGACGCTGGAGCAGGAGTGGATCACTGGCCGCCAGATTGAAGCAGCCCGTCAGGCCCTCACCCGTCATATGAAACGTGAAGGGCAGATATGGATAAGAATATTTCCTGACAAGCCTATAACCAAGAAGCCTGCTGAAGTTCGAATGGGCAAAGGAAAAGGTGCCCCGGAGATGTTCGTAGCTTGTGTGACGCCCGGAAGGATTCTCTTTGAGATAGATGGAGTACCCCTCGATATAGCGAAGGAATCATTACGTCTGGCTGCCCAAAAATTGCCGGTACTCACAAGATTTGTTGTCAGAAAAGATTATATTGAAGAAATAGCATAATAACTATGGAACAATCCGTCATCAGGGAGCTTTCAACGCCTGAATTGCTTGAAAGACTTGAAGAAGAAAAAAAACAACTGATAAAGCTGAAACTGACGCACACCGTGTCGCCTCTTGAGAACCCTAATAAAATTAAGGTTTACAGGAAGGGCATTGCCAGGCTGGAAACTGAATTGCATAAACGCAGGATGGCAGAAGCTTTGAAAAAAAATGAGCAAGTTACAAAGTAAAGTTTTTTAAGATGGAAAGAAAGCTTAGAAAAGAGAAAATCGGAATAGTGGTCAGCGAAAAAATGAATAAGACCATTATCGTGGAGGTTGCACGCAAGGTGAAACATCCCATGTATGGCAAGTTTGTTAAAAAGTCAAGCACTTTTGTTGCACACGACGAAAAGAATGAAAGCCATGAAGGCGATACAGTACGTATTGCTGAAACCAGACCATTAAGCAAGACTAAATGTTGGCGATTAGTAGAAATCATTGAAAGAGCTAAATAATTATGATACAACAGGAATCAAGACTTGTCGTTGCCGATAACAGCGGTGCCAGGGAGGTACTTTGTATCAGGGTCCTTGGCGGAACCAAAAGAAGGTATGCTTCTGTGGGTGACCTGATCATTGTCACAGTTAAAGATGCATTGCCATCAGGCAACATTAAAAAGGGAACAGTCTCCAAAGCGGTCATTGTCAGAACCAGTAAAGAGATCAGGCGAAATGACGGATCTTATATCCGTTTTGATGATAATGCTGTTGTGTTACTGAACGCTGCTGGCGAGATGATCGGCACGCGAATTTTCGGGCCCATAGCCAGGGAGCTGAGGGATAAAAAATATATGAAGATAGTTTCACTTGCACCTGAGGTGCTTTAAAGGATTCAAATATTAACACATATGATACATAAACTGCACATCAAGAAGGGTGATACAGTGATGGTTATCTCCGGGGATTCAAAAGGCCAGCAGGGAAGAGTCCTTATCATAAACAAAGATAAACAGACAGCTATCGTGGAAGGTATCAACATGGTATCAAAACACAGCCGGCCCAACACCCAGAATCCCAAAGGGGGCATCATACATAAGGAATCACCGATTCATATTTCCAACCTGAAGGTTATTGACGGAGCAGGACATCCCACCAGGACAGGGCGCAGGAAAGATAGCAAGACCAATAAACTAGTTCGTTATTCAAAAAAATCGGGGGGGGTTATCAAGTAATGGAATACGTACCAAGATTAAAGAAAAAATACGACGAAGAGATCGTGCCTGCTTTAATGAAGCAGTTCAGTTATACGACGGTCATGCAGGTCCCCAGGCTGCATAAGATATGTCTCAACCAGGGTGTCGGAGTGGCCATCACCGACAAAAAGCTGATAGAATCCAGCATCAGTGAGATGACAACGATCACCGGGCAGAGGGCTGTGGCCACCAAGTCGAAGAGTGATATATCCAATTTCAAGCTGCGCCGCGGCATGCCTATTGCTGTCAGGGTCACCCTGCGCGGGCACAGGATGTATGAATTCCTCGACAGGCTCGTATCAGTGGCAATGCCAAGAATAAGGGACTTCAGGGGAATCAGCGACAAAGGATTTGACGGCAGAGGAAATTATACATTCGGCGTAACCGAACAAATTATTTTTCCTGAAATCGACATTGACAAAGTGGCAAAAATGAACGGAATGGATATCACGTTTGTCACCTCTGCGCGCACTGATAAGGAAGCTTTCGCATTATTAAAGGAATTTGGTTTACCGTTTAAAATTTTAAATCAATAATATCTATGGCAAAAGAATCGATGAAAGCCAGGGAAGTTAAAAGGCAGAAACTCGTCAACAGGTATGCTGATAAAAGAGCTGCTTTAAAATCTGCCGGGGATTATGCTGCCCTGCAGAAATTACCCAGGAATGCCTCTCCTGTCCGTTTACACAACAGATGTAAACTTACAGGCCGGCCCCGGGGGTATATGCGTCAGTTCGGGCTTTCCCGTATTAACTTCAGGGAAATGGCTCTGCAAGGGTTGATCCCGGGAGTGAAAAAAGCAAGCTGGTAATAGAAAATAACATCAATTAATATTTAATCCGAGTACAATGGTTACTGATCCGATTGCCGATTATTTAACAAGGATACGCAATGCTGTGAAAGCAAACCACAGAATTGTCGAAATTCCTGCATCGAATGAAAAGAAAGAGATCACCAAGATTCTTCAAGATAAGGGTTATATCCTGAATTATAAATTTGAAGATGATGAAAAACAGGGGAAAATAAAGATTGCCCTTAAATATCATCCTACATCCAAGATTTCTGCCATCAGGAAACTGGAAAGAGTGAGCAAACCCGGTTTAAGGAAATATGTTGGAGTGGAGGAGCTGCCAAGGGTGTTGAATGGCCTTGGTATTGCGATTTTATCCACATCACAGGGTATCATGACCGATAAAGAGGCCCGGAGGCTCAAGATTGGTGGCGAGGTCTTATGTTTTGTCAGTTAAAAAGGAGATTACAGATATGTCAAGGATAGGAAAATTACCGATTCCCCTGCCCCAGGGTGTAGAAATCTCAATCAGCGATGACAATATTGTCAGGGTAAAAGGGAAATTAGGCGAACTCGAGCAGAGTATCAATCCCAGGATCAGGGTCAGCGTAAAGGACACGGAGATACTTCTGGAGAGGCCCACAGAGGAGAAACAGGACAAGGCTATGCACGGACTTTACAGGGCATTGCTGGCCAACATGGTGAAAGGTGTAAGCGAGGGCTTCACCATTACCCAGGAACTGGTCGGCGTCGGATATAAAGCCAGTGTAAATGGCCAGCTACTTGAATTAGCCGTGGGTTATTCACATAACATTGTTCTGGAGCTGCCCCCTGAAATAAAAGTTGCAACAACAGCCGAAAGGGGTAAGAATCCGACGATTACAATAAAAGGTATCGATAAGCAATTGCTGGGACAGATAGCTGCCAAGCTCCGTTCTTTCAGGAAGCCGGAGCCATATAAGGGCAAGGGTATCAAGTTTTTGAATGAAGAGATAAAGAGAAAGGCTGGAAAAGCAGCCGCTCAGAAATAATTCTATTAACCATTTAATGTTTTCAGTGATGGCAGTAAATGATAAGAAAATATTCCGTCGCCAGCGGATCAAGATGAGGATCAGGAAGATCGTGCAGGGGACACCTGAAAGGCCACGAATGACTGTTTTCAGAAGCAATAAGCAAATCTATGTCCAATTGATTGATGACAGTCAAGGCAAGACACTCGTGGCTGCATCTTCAAGAATTCCTGAGATCGCCAGTAAGAAGATCACAAAAAATGAGCAGGCCAGGCTGGTTGGCAAGCTTTTAGCCGATAAGGCGATAAAAGCCGGAATTAATAATGTTGTTTTTGACCGTAATGGGTATTTGTATCACGGCAGGGTTAAATCTTTGGCCACTGCGGCCAGGGAAGTAGGCCTTAAATTTTAATCATTATGACAAGTATAAATGTAAAAAGAGTAAAATCAAGCGAAATTGAGTTTAAAGATAAGCTGGTCAGCATCCAGAGGGTGACCAAAGTCACCAAAGGTGGCCGGACATTCAGCTTCTCTGCCGTTGTCGTTGTTGGCAATGAAAGTGGTGTGGTTGGTTATGGTCTTGGCAAAGCCAAGGAAGTGACGGCTGCCATCGCCAAAGGTATCGATGACGCCAAGAAAAATCTTATCAAGGTGCCTATCCTGAAAAGTACTATACCGCACGAACAGACAGGAAAATACGGTGGTGCGAGGGTTTTCCTCAAACCGGCTGCTCCCGGGACAGGCGTTATTGCCGGTGGTGCCATGCGTGCCGTCCTCGAAAGTGTCGGCATTAAGGATGTGCTGGCAAAATCCAAAGGATCGTCCAACCCGCATAACGTGGTTAAAGCAACGATCGACGCGCTCATGCAAATGAGAGATCCTTACGCTGTGGCACAACTCCGCGGTATCAGCCTGGAGAAAGTGTTCAATGGTTAACATCACTTAAATCAGATCACCATGAAAAAATTGAAAATAACCCAAATAAGGAGTGGCATAGGCAAGCCTTTAAGGCAGAAACGGACACTTGAAGCACTGGGTTTCAAAAAAATGCATCAGACCATTGAAGTTGAAGCATCACCACAGGTCCTGGGCATGATCGCCAAAGTGAAACACCTGCTCACCGTCGAAGAAATTTAATTTGTTGAAAAAAATAACTGGACGATATGGATTTAAGTAATTTGAAACCCGCAAAGGGATCAGTCAGGAAAAGCAAAAGAATAGGCCGAGGTCAGGGCTCCGGTAAAGGAGGCACATCCACAAAAGGTAATAAGGGTGCCCAATCCAGATCCGGTTATAAGACCAAGTTCGGTTTTGAAGGAGGTCAAAAGCCTTTGCATATACGCGTGCCAAAATTTGGATTCACCAACTTTAACCGGAAGGCATACAAGGGCATCAACATTGACATCTTGCAGTCGCTGGCAGATGCTAAAGGTATTTCCGAGTTTAACCAGAAAATATTTATTGAAAACGGACTGGTATCTAAAAATGATCTTATTAAGATCCTGGGCAGAGGCGAACTCAAAACCAAAATCGATGTGGCAGCCCATGCCTTTACGGCAACAGCCATTAAAGCAATAGAATCCACAGGTGGTGTAGCAACAAAAATCTAACAGCCCATGAAACGGTTCATCGAAACAATAAGAAATATTTATAAGATAGAAGATCTCAGGAAGAGGATTCTTTACACACTTGGGATCATCCTGATATACCGGTTGGGGGCTTATATAGTCATACCGGGTGTTGATCCGAATCAACTGGCCAACCTGCAGGCTCAATCCAAATCAGGTTTGCTGGGACTGCTCAACATGTTCTCGGGAGGAGCCTTTTCCAATGCCTCTATCTTTGCTCTCGGTATCATGCCGTACATCTCCGCTTCTATTGTCGTTCAGTTGCTGGGCATGGCCATACCGTATTTCCAGAAGCTGCAGCGCGAGGGAGAAAGTGGCCGGAGAAAAATGAACCAGATCACACGGTACCTTACCGTCGTCATTCTGATTCTGCAGTCACCGGCTTATATTGCTAACCTTGTAAACAGGCTTCCAGCAGAAGCTATTTACCCGTTTAGTTCTGAAGTCGGCGCCCATTCGGTCTTATCCTTCTTCGGGATATCATCGATCGTCATTCTCACTGCCGGCTCATTGTTCATCATGTACCTGGGTGAGAGGATAACAGATAAGGGTATCGGGAATGGCATTTCGCTGATAATCATGATCGGTATCATTGCCCGGTTGCCATTTGCCCTTTTTGGTGAGCTGGTTTCGAGGCTGGAATCCAAAGGAGGTGGATTGGTCGTATTTGTCGTCGAATTGGCAACACTCCTTCTGGTCATTCTGTTATGTATACTGCTTGTTCAGGGCACACGCAAGATACCGGTGCAATATGCCAAGCGGATCGTCGGTAATAAACAGTACGGAGGGGTGAGGCAGTACATACCATTAAAGGTTAATGCGGCAGGTGTGATGCCTATCATTTTTGCCCAGGCCATTATGTTCCTGCCACTGACATTTGCACGCTTTGGCTCACAGGCCCTGTCGGGATTTGCATCTACTTTTTCTGACATGAATGGCTTCTGGTACAACTTTGTATTTGCGGTTCTGATCATTGTATTTACATATTTTTATACCGCTGTTACCATTAATCCAAATCAGATTGCCGACGATATGAAAAAGAACGGGGGATTTATTCCAGGTATCAAGCCCGGAAGGAAAACGGCAGAGTTCGTTGACTCGGTGATGTCGAGAATCACATTGCCGGGATCAATATTTCTGGCTTTCGTGGCCATCATGCCGGCACTGATCAGGATTATGGGAGTAAATACACAATTTGCCCAGTTCTTTGGAGGGACATCCCTGCTCATTTTGGTGGGTGTTGTGCTGGATACATTGCAGCAGATCGAAAGTCATCTGTTGATGCGCCATTATGACGGATTAACCAAATCGGGAAGGATCCGAGGCCGAGCTTCAGGATCCGGTGGAGCATACTGATGACAGAAACAGCGGTTGAAATGAATGAATTTTCAGATGATCTATATAAAAACTGAAAAAGAAATTGAATTAATTCGCGAAAGTTCTTTACTTGTTGGGAAAGCGTTAGCTGAAGTGGCCAAGTTAATTAAACCCGGCGTCACAACCAAGATGCTGGACAAAGTGGCCGAAGAGTTTATCCGTGATCATGGAGCCGTACCAGGCTTTAAAGGTTATGAAGGATTTCCTGCCACACTCTGCACTTCGCTGAATGAGCAGGTTGTACATGGAATCCCGGGTGACATGGTATTGAAAGATGGCGACATTATTTCCATCGACTGCGGTGTAATTAAGAATGGCTATTATGGTGACTCAGCATATACTTTTGCAGTGGGAGAAGTTATGGGAGATGTACTGGAGTTGCTGAGAAGAACGAAGGAGTCACTGTACATGGGAATTGACATGGCCACTGCCGGAAAAAGAGTCGGCGACATAGGACACACAATACAGAACCATGTGGAGAGATTTGGTTATTCTGTCGTTCGTGACCTTGTTGGGCATGGTATAGGACGTCATCTTCATGAAAAACCTGAAGTACCGAATTATGGCAAAAGAGGCGAAGGAGTTAAGTTAAACGAAGGCATGACGATATGTATCGAACCGATGATCAACCTTGGTACCAGAATGGTCGTAGTTGAAAAAGATGGATGGACCATTCGTACTGTTGACCATAAAGCTTCGGCTCACTTTGAGCATGCAGTGGCGATAAGAAAAGATAAATGCGAGATTTTAACAACGTTTCAATATATCGAAGAAGTTATTCAGTAAAGTTAAACATGTGTAAGTTATCAGTATGGCGAAACAATTAACCATAGAACAGGACGGTACTGTCAGGGAATCGCTCGGTAACGCTATGTTTCGTGTAGAACTGGAAAATGGTCACATCATCACTGCCCATATATCAGGTAAAATGCGCATGCATTATATCAAAATACTACCGGGCGATAAGGTGCGGATTGAAATGTCACCCTATGATCTGACCAAAGGACGGATAACTTTCCGGTACAAATAAAATTTGAACAAGCTAACAATATAACCAATGAAAGTACGAGCATCTATAAAAAAGAGAACCCCTGAGGACAAAATTGTCCGCAGAAAAGGGAGATTATATGTCATCAACAAAAAAAATCCGAAATACAAGCAAAGACAAGGATAAACCGGATTTCATCAGGATGATTTTCATTGATAACCATACAATAATTTAACCATATGGCACGAATTGCAGGTATAGACCTACCCAGGAACAAAAGAGGAGAAGTTGCACTGACTTATATTTTTGGCATAGGCAGAAGCAGCGCTCAAAAAATTCTTAATGAAGCCGGAGTGGACTGGAATAAAAAAGTTCAGGACTGGAGTGATGATGATCAAAATAAAATCAGAAGCATCATCAACGAAAACTTCAAGATAGAAGGTGAATTGCGTTCAGAAGTTCAGATGAATATAAAACGGCTCATGGACATTGGCTCCTACAGGGGCATCCGCCACCGTCTTGGCTTACCTACCAGGGGACAAAGCACAAAGAATAATGCCAGAACAAGAAAAGGCAAGAGAAAAACCGTGGCCAACAAAAAGAAAGCTCCTAAGGCTTAACAGTCGGCCGGGTGAGATAACCATTTGAAAATAAAAGAAAGTAACAGCAATAGATATGGCAAAAGTAGCTAAAACATCAAAGAAAAGAGTTGTTAAGGTTGATACGGTTGGATGTGCTTTTATTAAAGCATCGTTTAATAATATCATCATTTCGCTGACCAATATGAATGGCCAGGTCATCGCATGGTCCTCGGCAGGGAAAATGGGTTTCAAAGGCTCCAAGAAGAATACGCCGTATGCTGCCCAGATGGCTGCACAGGATTGTTCAAAAGTAGCGTATGATTTTGGGCTGCGCAAGGTGAAGGTGTTTGTGAAGGGACCGGGTGCCGGCAGGGAATCAGCGATACGTACCCTTCATACATCAGGCATTGAGGTGATGGAAATACAGGATATTACTCCTTTGCCTCATAACGGCTGCCGGCCACCAAAGCGAAGGAGAGTGTAATTCGGGATTAGCGAATGGCGAATGGCGAAATACGATATAACATAATGATGGTTTAATTTTTAATTTTTCAATTTTAATTTAATAATATGGCAAGGTACATTGGTCCACAGACGAAAGTGGCAAGAAAATTCAGAGAAGCTATTTATGGGCCTGATAAATATTTCGAGAAGAAAAATTATCCTCCCGGAATGCACGGCACTTCAAAAAGGAGAAGAAAACAGTCGGAATATGGGGTGCAGCTTCAGGAGAAGCAAAAGGCCAAATATACATACGGCATACTGGAACGCCAGTTTAAAAATATCTTCCTGAGGGCCACGCGTAAAAAAGGCGTCACTGGCGAAGTGCTCCTTCAGCTTATTGAATCCCGGCTTGATAATGTCGTTTTCCGCTTTGGCATTGCACCTACCCGGGCAGCTGCACGGCAGCTGGTCGCACACAGGCATATTACCGTGAATGGTGACGTGGTAAGTATCCCGTCCTTTTCTCTTAAACCCGGTGATATCGTTGGCGTCAGAGAACGTTCAAAATCCCTGGAAACCATCACCAATTCTTTGTTTTCGGGTAGAGCTAGCCGTTTTTCATGGCTCGAATGGGACAATGATATGATGGTCGGAAAATTTATGAATTATCCGGAACGGCAGGAGATACCTGAAAATATCAAGGAACAGCTTATCGTTGAGTTGTATTCCAAGTAAAAACCATTTTAACGTCAGTCCGAAAGTTTAAATATAACTTCAAAACACATGGCAATATTAGCTTTTCAGAAACCTGACAAGGTTATCATGATCGAGGCCGATGATTATAAGGGCACTTTCGAATTTCGGCCTTTGGAACCAGGATTCGGTATTACCATCGGTAATGCATTACGACGTATCCTTCTCTCCTCCCTCGAAGGCTATGCTATCATCTCGGTGAGGATAGATGGTGTCGAGCAGGAGTTTTCCACAGTCAAAGGTGTTGTGGAAGATGTCACGGATATCCTGTTGAACCTGAAACAAATCCGTTTTAAAAGGTTGATCAGCAGCGAAAGCAGCGAAAAGGTCAATGTGATTATCAACAATCAGGATGTTTTTACTGCCGGCGACATCAATAAATTTCTGTCGGTATTTCAGGTTCTGAATCCTGAACTGGTCATCTGCAACATGGAACCTTCTATCAAGTTAGCCATAGAGCTTACCATTGAAAAGGGCCGGGGTTATGTTCCTTCAGAAGAAAATAAGCCGCTTAATGCCATTATCGGGACTATAGCCATGGATTCCATTTTCACGCCTGTCCGTAATGTCAAGTATTTTGTCGAAAATTACAGGGTGGAGCAGAAGACCGACTATGAGAAGCTGATACTTGAGGTGTCGACGGATGGTTCCATACATCCGAAAGATGCTCTGAAGGAGGCTGCCAAAATACTCATTCATCACTTTATGCTTTTCTCAGATGAAAAGATCACATTTGATACCGAAGAAAAGTCCGTGACCGAAGAATTTGATGAAAACACTCTGCACATCAGGCAGTTACTTAAGACCAAACTGGTTGATATGGACCTCTCTGTCAGAGCCCTGAATTGTTTAAAAGCTGCCGATGTGGAAACTCTTGGCGATCTGGTGACATTCAACAAAAATGACCTGCTTAAGTTCAGGAATTTTGGTAAGAAATCACTCACCGAACTTGAAGAACTGGTGAAAACCAAAGGTCTTGAATTCGGGATGAATATTTCAAAATATAAATTAGATAAGGAATAATTGCGATGAGACACAGGAATAGTTTCAACCATCTGGGAAGGAAAAAGGCACACAGGGATGCCATGTTATCGAATATGGCGGCTTCGCTGATCCTGAAGAAGAAGATCACCACCACCCTGGCCAAGGCCAAGGCATTGCGTACGTATATTGAGCCTCTCATCACCCGTTCGAAAGTCGATTCGACACATTCACGCCGGGTTGTTTTTTCATATCTTCAGAATAAAGATGCTGTTGGTGAATTATTCAGGGATATATCCGTTAAAGTAGCTGACCGTCCGGGAGGATATACACGGATACTAAAAACAGGTATCAGGCAGGGCGATAATGCGGATATGGCACTCATTGAGCTGGTTGACTTCAATGTCATCTCCAAAGGCGAAAAGGAAGTCAAAAAGGCAAAATCATCACGGCTCAGGAGGGGAACAAAGAAAAAAGCCGGCGAAGGAGCTAAGGAAGAAGCCGGAAGTGCAAAAGAAACCACTGCTGAAAAGAAAGTGACCGGTGTTCCGAAGACAAAAAAGGAAGCGCCAAAAAAGACAGCCACACAGAAAGTCAAGGCTGCTACAAAGAAAGACCTGGGACGGAGGCCTATAAGTACCGGGAAAACTAAAAAATCAGGAGAATAAACTATGGGTTCAATAGTTAGTATTTTCGCCCGCCAGATACTGGATTCAAGAGGCAATCCCACCATCGAGGTGGATGTCTATACCAGCTCAGGCACTATGGGAAGGGCGGCCATCCCTTCAGGCGCATCAACAGGTGCTCATGAAGCTGTTGAATTACGCGACGACGATAAAAGCATATACCTCGGAAAAAGCGTCCTGAAAGCTGTTCAGAATGTGAATAAAATTCTCAATGAAGAACTTAAAGGGTATTTTGTCTCGGAACAAACCGAGATAGACTTCCGCATGATCGAACTGGATGGCACACCAAATAAAGCCAACCTTGGCGCCAATGCGATCCTGGGCGTATCACTGGCTGTGGCCAAAGTTGCCGCTGAGGAAAGCAGCAATTACCTGTACCGTTACATTGGTGGCGTCAATGCACGTCTGCTACCAATTCCTATGATGAATATCCTCAATGGCGGTTCACATGCTGATAACAGCATCGATTTTCAGGAATTTATGATCATGCCTGTCGGCGCACAGAATTTCTCCGAAGCATTGCGTATGGGCGCAGAGGTATTCCATAACCTTAAAGCTGTCCTCAAAAAACAAAATTACTCGACAAATGTCGGCGATGAAGGTGGCTTTGCACCTAACCTGAAATCCAATGAAGAGGCCATCACCGTCATATTGCAGGCTATTGAAAAAGCCGGATACAAGCCGGGAGAGGATGTTTTTATTGCTCTCGATCCAGCCGCATCGGAATATTTCATACCAGAAGAAAATGTATATCATCTGAAATGGTCATCAGGCGAAAAGTTGACTCCTGCCCAGATGGTCAGTTTCTGGAAAAACTGGGTCGATAAGTATCCTGTCATTTCCATTGAGGATGGTATGGCCGAAGATGACTGGGATGGCTGGAAACTGATGACAGATGTTCTCGGCAACAGGATACAACTGGTTGGTGATGACCTGTTTGTGACCAATGTAGAGCGATTGAAGAAAGGTATTGATATGGGCATTGCCAACTCTATTCTCATAAAACTCAATCAGATCGGCACATTAACGGAGACCATTGGCGCTGTTGAGATGGCACACCGGAATGCATATACAGCTGTCATCAGCCACCGTTCCGGAGAAACTGAAGACACAACCATTGCTGACCTGGCCGTGGCACTCAATACCGGACTGATAAAAACCGGCTCCACCAGCCGTACTGACAGGATTGCAAAATATAACCAGTTGCTTCGTATCGAGGAAATACTTGGCAATTCAGCCAGATATTGGGGAAAAGACTTCAAATTCGTGAAGAAACGGATTTCTTCCTGATGGCCCTATCATCCATAGACCGTTTAGTTTTCATCGGTGCTGGCAGGATTGCCACTCACCTGGCCATAACGTTCAAAAAAAAAGGATTTCAGATCGTACAGGTCTGGAGCCGTTCACTGGAAACTGCCGCCCGGCTGGCTAACAGGATCAACGCCGCAAGCACTTCTGATCTTACATCTCTCAATCCGGATGCAGATATTTATATTTTTGCCGTGCCGGATCATGCTTTGCCAGGCCTGTTGAATTATATACGGCTGAAAGAAGACCAACTTCTGGTTCATACATCCGGATCCCTGCCGGCACAGATATTGATGGGTCATTCAGAAAATTACGGGGTTTTTTATCCATTGCAGACCTTTTCTCCCGACAGAAAGATAGACTTTAAAAATGTGCCTATTGTGGTTGAGGGCAATCATACCGGTAGCACCAATGTTCTGATGTTTCTGGCAGGGCAGATAGCGCAGCAGGTGCATGTCATGGACTCTGAGAAAAGAAAAGTGATCCATCTGGCAGCGGTGTTTGCCTGTAATTTCCCCAATTATATGTATACCATTGCACAGGAAATTCTCCATTCAGAGGGTATTTCCTTTGATCTGATCAGGCCTCTGATCCTGGAGACAGCCGGCAAAGTCCAGAAAAAAAATCCTGATATCGTTCAAACAGGACCGGCAGTGCGGGATGACAAGGCAGTCATTGAAGAACATCTGCTCATGCTTGCCGGACATCCGGATTTCAGGGAAATTTATGAGATCATCACCAGAAATATTGTCGCTCACTATAAATGATCAGATAGATTTGTACATTCTTTCACCAATGACAGTTAGCCATGGACAATTATAAAGAACAGTTAAAAGATATCACCACCTTTGTTTTTGACTATGATGGCGTTCTCACCGATGGGACTGTGGTGCTGATGCGAACAGGCGAGGCGCTGAGAACAGCCAATGTCAAGGATGGTTATGCCTTGCAACTGGCGGTAAAAAAGGGCTTTCGTGTGGTTATCATCACCGGGGGGAAGTCCTGGTCAATTGTCAACCGGTTCAGGCGACTCAAAGTGAAAGATATTTTTCTTGGCGTGGATAATAAGCTTCAGAAACTGAATGATTATCTTACCCGCCATAAAATCAATCCTGAACATGTTCTCTACATGGGTGACGACATACCTGACTATGCACTGATGAAAGCTGTCGGAATGCCTGCCTGCCCTGCCGATGCCTGCGAAGAGATCAAATCTGTCGCCAAATATATTTCCTCCTGTAATGGTGGCCGTGGATGCGTCAGGGATGTCATCGAACAGGTGATGAAGATACAGGGTAAGTGGATGGACCACGAAGCTTTTTCATGGTAATGCCGGTATATGCAAACTGACAATCTCAACAAATATCATTTCATCCTTGCATCAGCTTCACCGCGGCGCCAGTTTCTGCTCAGGGAGCTTGGACTGAATTTCGACATTCAGACCATAGAAGTGGAGGAGACTTATCCATTACATCTCCAAAGGGAACAGATACCACTATATCTGGCCGCAAAAAAAGCGGATGCTTTTCCCGATTCCTTTTTTTCAGATCAAACCCTGGTCATCACCGCTGATACTATCGTCTGGCTTAATGGCCAGAACCTGGGTAAGCCGAAGGATCATAATGCAGCCATCAGGATGCTCGGTATGCTGGCCGGCAACAGGCATGAAGTCATTACCGGCATGTGCCTCCGTTCAAAAGATAAAACAGTATCTTTTTATGACATCACGGATGTCTGGTTTAAACCTTTGACCAAAGAAGAAATAGAATTTTATGTTGAGCGTTTCAGGCCTTTTGACAAAGCCGGTGCGTATGGCGTACAGGAATGGATCGGCTATGTGGCTGTGACCCGTGTCGATGGCTCTTTTTTCAATGTCATGGGACTGCCTATTCATCGCTTTTATGAAGAGCTGCTCCGTTTTTAATCGGCATGACAGGCTGGCAGCAACATATAAAAATTGTTAAACCCGCCTTTTTGATTCAGTAAATACCTAATTTTGCACATTGTATTGTAAAATGTTGAATATAAATATTTAAGACCACATGGTAATGGAGAAACCGGTGATTCTGGTGACGAATGATGATGGCATCCATGCTCCCGGCATTGATTTGCTGGCAAAAATCATGAGAGATTATGGCCGTGTGGTAGTGGTTGCACCGCAGGAGCCTATGTCGGGCATGAGTCATGCCGTGACGGTCAAAGTCCCGCTGCGGTTGCGCCTTGTCAGCAAGGAAACTGATTTTGAAAGGTACAGTTGTAACGGCACTCCTGTAGATGCCGTGAAGCTGGGCCAACGTGTTGTGCTGCGCCGACGTCCCGACCTGGTGGTGTCTGGCATCAATCACGGCACCAACTCTGCCATCAATATCCTTTACTCAGGCACCATGGCGGCAGTCTTGGAGGCTTCCATCGAGGGAATACCCGCCATAGGCTTCTCTCTTTCTGATTATTCTTTTAATGCTGACTTAAGCGCATGTGAAACATACGTGAGAATCATCACCGAAAGTGTCCTGAAACATGGCCTGCCAGGATTTACAAGCCTGAATGTGAACATCCCTGCCGTCGCTGCCAGTGAGATAAAAGGAATAAAAATTTGTAAACAGGGCAAAGGTGCCTGGGTGGAAGAGTTTGATGAACGAAAAGACCCGCGTGATCGCGACTATTACTGGCTTACAGGCGCTTTTAAAAGCTCTGAGAATGGTCATGACACCGATGAATGGGCCCTGGCCCATAATTATGTGTCAGTGGTCCCTGTCCATTTTGACCTCACCGCACATCACGCCATCTCTGAATTAAAAAAATGGAACCTTCATGCTGAATAAAGATTCTTTCCTGCTGGGTGTTGTGTTAGGCGTCATCACACCGCCTATTGTCTTCGGATTTCTTTACCTGATATTATTTGTGATTAATGCCATTGCAACCAATGACCTGTCGGTGAAAATGTCCATACTCCAGATTGTTAGTATCACTGTCAATGCCTTCATCTTCCGGTATTATTTTATCGGCAGGAAATACGACAAAACCGGTCGCGGCGTTTTATTGATCACATTTATCTATTTTATACTCTTTTTTTTGATTGTCCATAAATGGCAGATATAATACACATGAAATTATGAATTTCTATCTCATCGCCGGTGAAGCTTCAGGCGACCTGCATGCGTCGAACCTGATCAGAGAGATAAAAAAGCGGGATCCCTCTGCCCGTTTCCGGTGCTGGGGCGGCGACAGGATGAAAAGTGAAGGAGCCGAAGTGGTAATGCATTACCGTGATCTGGCATTTATGGGTTTTACCGAGGTGGTCACTCATCTTCCGGCTATTGTCATGAATTTTAAAAGATGTCGCAGAGATATTCTGTCATTTCATCCCGATGCCATCATTCTCATTGATTATCCCGGATTTAACCTGAGAATTGCCAGGTTTGCACACCAGCATCATTTACGGGTTTTTTATTACGTATCACCCCAGGTATGGGCATGGAAACAATCGCGGATAAATACGATCAGGGCGTATGTCAACCGCATGTTCGTCATATTGCCTTTTGAGAAAGAATTCTATGCCCGGTTCGATTATCCGGTGGAATTTGTCGGCCATCCGCTGCTCGATACCCTTACGGATGAATACCCCTTCCGGGATAAAGCATCGTTTATCTCTTCAAATGGTCTGGATGAAAGACCTGTCATTTCCCTATTGCCGGGAAGCCGCCGGCAGGAGATAAGCCGTATCCTGAAAATCATGCTGCACACCGTGGAGTATTTTCCTGAATATCAGTTTGTCATCGCGGGATTGTCGTCGGTTCCTGCTTCTTTTTATAATGGCATTTTTAAGGGATATGATGTCAAAATAGTATATGATCAGACCTATGATCTGTTAAAGCACTCCCATGCTGCAGTGGTGTCATCAGGGACAGCTACGCTCGAAACCGCAATAATCGGCACACCCCAGGTGATCTGTTACCGCGGCGGATACTTGTCATATCAGATTGCCAAACGTGTTGTAAAGGTCAGGCATATCGGATTAGTCAATCTGATAATGGACCGTATTGTCGCACCTGAACTGATACAAAATGATTTCACTGTGGATAATCTGGCTGATAACCTGAAAAAATGTGTTTATGATGACAATATGAGGAATAAAATGGCTGATGATTACCATGAGCTTAAAATGAAGCTTGGAGGCAGCGGCGCTTCAGGCCGGACAGCGGCCTTCATCATGGGCGAACTGAAGTCATTGCACATGACTCTTGCAATTTGAACCAGCCTTGACAGGCTGTTGCAGGGTATGGATTTTTCTCCTACTTTTGTCAGCAAATGTAAAGTTTATGAAGAACGTCGGTTTTTTATTAATACTTGTTTTAATCCTGGGCATGTCAGGAGGTTATGCTCAGAGCGATGCTGAACAATACTACCTTGCCGGCAGACAGGCTCTTTCCAATAATAATTTCCTGCTGGCCAGGGATGAATTCACCAGGGCTATACAGGCCGACTCCACCAACGCGGAGGCTTATACCGGACGGGGCCAGGCGTTGATCCGATTAAAGGATATTCACTCCGCTTTGGATGACTATAATAAAGCCCTGCAGATCGACCCACTCAATAGTGAATCACACTTGCTCCGTGGTAAAGCCAATTACCTTATCCAGGATTATCAGTCAACCATTCAGGATATGAATTTTTTACTTGAAAAGAACAGTGATCACACACAGGCATTATTTTATCGCGCTGAATCGGAATTTCAGCTTGGATATCTGCAGAAGGCCATACGCGATTACACAAAAATAGCAGAATTGGAACCTGATAATGCAATCAATTACCAGAGCCTTGGTTATGCCAAGCTTCAATCAGGCGATACACAAGGTGCCTGCATGGCTTTCCAGAAATCACTCGACAAAGGAAACAGGGGCGCTGAAAGATTAATACAGAAAAACTGCAAATAATGAAAATAATGAAAACTTCTTTTATATTGGTGGGGGCAGCCATAGCTCTGCTGACTGTTGCATCGTGCAAACAAAAACTTACACCGGAAGATAAGGCAAATATTAAGAAGGCCACGTCCTTGGAGTCACTCAAAAATTCCAGTGATAAGTCTGGCGATAAATCTGTCATGATGAATAAGAGTCATACGGGCCCTTCCACTCCCCGCGATTCCATCATGGATGCCGGTGTGAAAAAGGCTGAAGCCAAAGATTTCCAGGGTGCTATGCATGAATTTGATAAAGTTGTAGAGCAGAATCCAAATGATTATGAAGCACGCTATAACAGGGGTAAGGTAAGAATTGAGTTGGGGATTTATGATGGCGCCATTAACGATTTCGGCAAAGTCATTGAGCTGAAGCCTGAATTCGAAGCTGCCTGGAACTACAGTGGTGTGGCCAAGGCATATCTGAATTATCCTGAAGATGCAATAAAGGATTACGACAAGGCTATCAGCCTGAATCCGAAATATGCCAATGCCTATTATAACAGGGCCATCGCCAAAGCTGTCATGAAAAGGTTCAATGAATCCATCGACGATTTCAACAAAGCCATCGAAAAGCAGCCCAATTACCCTGAAGCATATAACAACAGGGGTAATGCCAGAGCTCTGGCCAAAGACTACGAAGGCGCTATAAGCGATTACAATAAAGCTATTGAGCTCCAGCCCAATAATCCCGAAGCCTATAATAACCGTGGTGCCATCCGGAAAGCACAGAAGCAATATGCGGAGGCCATCCTGGACTTTTCAAAGGCTATTGAATTAAAGCCTGAATACCGCGATGCCTATTATAACCGTGGGCTGGCCCTCTATTACTCCAAGGATACTCAACACGCCTGCGATGACTGGAGAAAAACTGTCGAACTGGGCTATGCCGAAGCACAGAAACTGATAGACCAATACTGTAAATAAGGACCAGCGATCTCGCCCTTCGCTATTCGCCTCTCCCAGGGTCACATTTTCCTCCTTTCCGGATAAAATATAAACATCCGCGATGATTTCCCGGAATCCATTTCCGTTATTCCGGCTGCTGATGGTTTATATCGCCGGGATAGTTACTGCTTCCCTCACCGGATACCGGTTTTACATGCCGGCTCTGATTATTTACCTTTTTTTGGTTGGCATTTTTTTCCTTATTTTTCATTCCGGCCGTTTTATGGCCTATTCCCACCAGTGGATACAGGGCGCAGCTATCCTGGTCCTCTTTTACATCTTTGGATATCAGATCACCATCCAATCCACAGGGATGTTTGATCACCAGCATATCATCAACCGGCGGGTCCCGCCTGATTGTATAATTGGCATGGTGAATGAGCCCTTATCGGAAAAAGAAAAATCCTATTCGGCCCGAATGAAAGTCTGGGCTGCAAGAGATACGGCAGAATGGTCAGCCGCTACCGGGACAATAATCGTTTATCTTCAGAAGGACAGCCTGTCAGAAGATGTCAGGTATGGAGATGTGATCATTTTCAGGAAGAAGGTCAGTCTGATTACCCCACCGGCTAATCCCTCCCAGTTCAACTATAAGAAATATCTGGCAAATAAGGGAATATATCATTCAGCCTTCGTGTCATCTGGGTCGTGGAAGTTGCTCGACAGCAACAGGGGTAAACCGGTGAGAGCCTTTGCAAATGCGCTGAGGGAAAAGATCATGATCACGCTTCGCCGTACCTTCACTGATAAAGATGAATTTGCAGTTGTGACAGCCTTACTCATAGGCGCCAAGGATGACCTCGATGCGGACCTGCAGCAGGATTTTGCGGCAGCCGGTGTGCTGCACATCCTCGTCGTGTCGGGCATGCATGTCGGGCTTATCTATGTCGTGCTGAATTCACTTTTTGGATTCCTGAGAAAAGGAGCATTGGGCCGTTTTAGTCATACGCTGCTGGTCATCATGCTGATGTGGCTGTACTCTCTGATAACGGGTTTCGGACCGTCGATACTAAGGGCTGCAGCCATGTTCAGCCTTGTTGCCGTGGGTAATTCCATACAGCGGATGACCAGCATCTATAATACCCTCGTCGTGTCGGCATTTCTTCTTCTTCTTTTCAGTCCATTCCTGATCAGCGATACCGGCTTCCAGTTGTCATATGCTTCCGTAATAGGTATTGTCGCATTGCAACGGCCTATCTATGAGATGTTCTCCATCAAAAGGTGGATACCCGGCCAGATCTGGTCTATAATAGCCGTTACCCTTGCCGCACAGGTCGGCACGCTGCCTCTGGCATTGATGTATTTCCATCAGTTCCCTGTCTATTTCATTCTCGCTAATATGATCATAATACCTTTGTCCACTTTCGTCATCTATGCTGGTATAATTTTCCTCATCATGTCGCCTGTCGCGGTCATTTCATCTTTGCTGGCAACGATCATTTTGTTTATGACCCGGTTGATGTTATTCACTGTCGATAAAGTTGAATATTTACCCTACTCAACAATTACCGGCATTTCGGTGACTCTTTTACAATGCATCCTGATATATGGAATGATCGTCAGCCTGGTTATATTCTGGCAGAAGAGGAGGCCCAACTACCTTATATCTGCCCTGATGATCCTGCTGGTGCTGTGTACTCTGTTATTCATAAGAAATCTGGAGCGTTGCAGGCAGTGCATCATAGCCGTGTATAGTGTACCCGGGTCATCGGCCTATGATCTCATCGATGGGAAGTCGCATGTTCTGATCGCAGACAGTGCAGTATTGACAGACGGGAAAAAGACCGAGCGTTTAATACGCGATTTCTGGATTTCACTTGGATTGAAAACAGGTTACCCCATCATGTTGGACAAAACAGCCCGTTATAAAGGCCTGTGCCCCGGCAACCCTTGCTGTTATTCTTATGGTCATTTCATACAGTTCAGGGATAAACGGATAGTCATCATTGATGATGACTTCCGAAAGCCTTCATCTGTCAGCGCAAAAATGCAAGTCGATTTCGCCATCATCCGTCATAACGCCAGGATAACCCTTGAAGATATCCATGCTCTGTTTGATGTAACCTGCATAATCATTGACTCTTCCAATAAATCCTGGAAAACAGGGAAATGGAGAGATGAAGGGACCAATTTAAAGAAGATGCCATATATAGTGCCGGAGAGTGGGGCATTTATCTTTTCCTGGTAAGGCACATACTTCTTTCAGCACTATAATTGCTTAATGGCGTCAGTCAGTTTACATTCCATATCTTTCGACAAATCCTCGAGCTGCGGATTCGCAACTCCGGGCATATTTGAAATGGGATTAAAGGTGGTGACTTCCACCTTGTCATCGGGGTGTTCCTGCACAATAACATTGCAGGGCATCAGCAGCCCCACCATTGGATCAAGTGACAACGCCTGGAAGGCAAACCGCGGAATGCAGGCACCCAGTATCTTGTATTTCCTGAAATCTTCATTGATCTTCTCTTTCAGGGTTTTCCTGACATCAATTTCAGTGATGACGCCAAAACCTTCTTTTTTTCAGCGCTTCCGTCACCTTCACCAAGGCATCTTCGTATGAGTACTCAACAATTTTGGTAATGTAAATCATAATTGAAATTTTAAGTGAAGAGGGGATTAAACAATAGAATTTGTAACTGAAGTAAAGATACGAAATTTATTTAAAATCTGATATAATGCCGTTGATGGCTGCGATGGAGACTTTTTCAAGCCTCTCCTTTTCTTCAAGATGGTACGACAGAAAGTTGTTGCAATATTCAGGTGGGCTTTGATCCTGTGTACTATGGTCGGCTATGTAATCCCGCATGAAAATGGCTCCGATGGTCATGTCGTGCCACTTACCGAGAATCTCTTCAGCGGCCTTAATGGCCTTATGTAGTTCAGGTACTTGCAGTTTGTCGGTATTTCCGGCACATTTCAGATCAATCATGAACCGGGCTTCCTTTAAAAGTCTTCTAATATCATGAAGGGTTTCATCATCCGGAATACCCGTACTTTTACTCTTTATTATCATCAACTTTTCATTGATGAAGGCAGTCAGCTTTTCGTTAAATAATCCCTCATCCATTTCTTCTGAAAAAGTGTCGACAGCAGCCTGGTATGCGTTCATGTCAGGCAGGACAAAACCCGTGAGCCACTGCTCAAGTTTTTTCCTTTCCCTTGTTTCGAGATCAGCGAGAAAATCGATGAATCCGGCACAATCGCCATCCGATATGTCAGCCATCTCTTTAATGAGATTCTGCTGTACCTGCAGATCCCGTATCACGGACACCTGCCGGAACAATCGGCGCAAACTCCTGAAGTAGATCTTACTATTGAATTTTTCAGGTGCGATGAACTCAAATAACATGAAAAGGGTGCGGATTTTTTTTAGCGATACCCGTATATCATGGATGGCATCCTGGCTATGAATATCGTCGATAAGCGGTAAGTTTTTTTCAAATGCCTGCCGCTGGCTGGTGAAATAATTACTGGTCAGGTGATTAACCATTTTTGCCTGGCTCTTTTTCGTGCCGTGAATTTATAAAAATCCCTCCATCTTCAACACAAAATCCTAAGTTTTTTATCCCGCCCCTCACCATTCGCTATTCGCTCCTCGCCATTCGCTATTCGCCATTCCCTACCTGTCTCATCCTCACATCCAGATACACCGGCAGATGATCACTAAAGCCTCCCCTGTAATTTGGCCCGGTGAAGGTCCTGTATGGCTTAAAGCCAAAATAGGCTTCATCTTCTTCCAGAAGAAATGGAGCAAAAAAAATTCCTGCACAGGCACCAAAGAGGTTTTGATCCTTTTGCTCGCCTAAAAGTGAACCTGATACAATGAACTGGTCGAAAGTAAACCATTGATCTCTGAATTTAATGGTGCCGGGGTGATCAGAACTGATGGCCTCCGGCATCAGGTTGAATAACCTGTCAGGCTGCATTCGCGCAGTGTCCTTATAAACCCCGAGGATACTGGTTATGCTTTCGTCGGTTGGTTCATCATTGAAATCACCCATGATAATGATATACGAGACAGGATTAACAGAAAACAGTGAATCCACCTGTTGCCGCAAGACTTCGGCAGCACGGAAACGTTTCATCATGCTCGCCATATAACCTCCATAGCGTGAAGGCCAGTGATTGACGAAAAGGTGAATGGTATCGGCACCTGCGACAATGCCTTTCACATACAGGATATCCCGTGTTACTGCAAGGCTGTCGCCTGGAAAGCGAACTGCTACAGGTTTGTGGCTGACAGGGGTAAATTCTCCCGGACGATAGAAGAGAGCGACATCCACACCTCGGTCATCCGGCGATTCATAGTGTATCACCTGATATTTGAAACGCCTTAAAGGTGTACCGAGAATGATTTTATCGAGTACATACCTGTTCTCGACCTCGCATAAGCCGATGATATCGGGTGGCTCCCAGCCCCCGGTGGCCAGAAGGGTCTTATAGGTGTTGTTCAGCTTCTTACGGAACCGGAATGCATTCCAGCCTTTAGCACCCCCCGGCGTGAACTCATCGTCCATTTTACGACTGTCATTAATGGTATCATAAAAGTTTTCAAGATTGTAAAATACTATCCGTATAGTCGTATCGCCCCTTTCTTCATCACAGAGGTTTTTTAACATCTCCGTATGTTGTTCTTGGTCAAAGGAAAGGGGTATTTGTGTCAGGCCCAGGTTGCACAAACAACAACATAACAACTGAATAAATAATCTGATGAAGTCTTTTAGTGACATGCCATTCATAAATAATTAAACAACTCTTTTCTGTTAATCCTGAAAAAGTATGAATGTTACCCTATATTTGTATGAAAGAATTTTTCATTCAGGATAAAAATGTCAGTCACCGGCAGTGAGACCAAGCGTATAATCATAGGTGGTGCCGAACGCAGTCTGTGAGGAAAAACTATGCATCATCGATTTCCCGGTGTTGAAAGCCCATGGTACGGCCGGTGCCACCATAGCCGTAAAAAACTGGATCGGCGTCCTCACAACCGCTTATTCCAGCCAGCGCTATGGAGGGTGGAACACCATGCACAGCGATTACTTCTTTGGTACTTATGCCCTTGTTGCACGTGTCATGGAGGTTTGTTATCCCCGCCTGAGCATTATTGATGCCGCCTGGACATCGGGTGTCGGACCGAATAATCTGAATTACCTGCATAATACCAACATGCTGGCTGCTTCAACCGATCCTGTGGTGGCCGACTGGTACACATCGAAGTTTATCCTCACTCCCGTTGCCAATGACCCCGGTGAAACCGACCCCGATCTGCCTGGCAGCAGCTTCGCCGCATGCCTCACCAACTGGTGCAATTACCTCGCCGGTGTCGCAGGATTGCCATGCACAAAAGATTCAGCACAGATGTCGGTGTATAACCGGGATGTACTCCCAGGTACCGGTATAGAGAAGAAAGATTTGGCTAATGACAATAAAAATAGCCTCCAGGTTTATCCTAATCCGGTTAACGGAACAGTGACAATTAGTTTCAAGATTCTTGATCCCGGCCAGATGACATTAAGGCTTGTTGATTTGAATGATAGGATTGTAAAAGTTATAAGCGAAGGAGAATTATCGGAAGGGAAATATAAATTGAAATTTAATAGCGATTTTCTTTTACCGGGAGTATATCAAATTGTCCTACAAAACGATAATCTCTATCTATCGAAGAAAGTCATTAAAGAGGGATTGTAATTTAAGGGATGACATCTCGTTCGAGATGACATCCCTTTTCTGCTTCCATTTCCAGCAGCTTGGCATATTTGATGGTGGATGACACCGCATGCATGAAGGCGAACATAAACCCCTGGTAGCCATCCAGAAAACCACCTTTCCAGAGAAAGACAGTTAAAAATTTAAAAGGGAATTGCATGATGATCATCAGCCTGGAAGATCTTTTATGCAGCTTGAAATAATCCTGCGCCGCCAGCGAAGTGTACCTGTTGGTCTTACTCAGATGCTCGGCAATGTCGCTGTAAGTATAATGGATCACCGGATGCCTGAAGGCGGATAGTTTCCCCGTCACCATTATGGTTTCATGTACTGCTGAGGTGGTGAATTTCCCTTTGGTGCGGTCGAAGGCTCTGATAAGCTTTTCGCGCCGTAATCCGCTGAAGCGCAATATTTTTCCCATGAACCATGTACGGCGGGGAACATAAAATCCGGCTACTTCCAGCGATTCTTTAGCAAAAACCTGTTTCATCTCTTTTACCAGTCCGTCAGATAAAACTTCATCGGCATCTATCGACAGCACCCAGTCGTTGGAAGCCTGATCTACCGCATACTGCTTTTGAGAGGCATACCCGTCAAATGCCCGCTGCAGCACCCTGCAATTATAAGAGAGGCAAATGTCAACGGTGTGGTCGGTGCTCCCCGAATCCACCACCACGATCTCATCGCACCATTGAAGTTTCTCGAGCGTTGGAGGAAGGCTGTGCGCCTCATTGTAAACAATTAAAACTGCAGATATCCGGGGCATAGTTTTTTTGTTTTTATTAATGAGACTCAAATTTTACAAACGAAGTGCAGTAAAATTTGAAAGTCGAATTAATCCCGACAGCGAAGCGAGTCGGGATCGGTCAGATTCCCCGCAGCTCGCTGCGGAATTTGAGTCCAGAGCTTGCTTTGGGATTCATACCAATTGATTGGATAAAAGTATGAAAAAAATTAATATTATTATGCCATTTCTTTTGCTTGTCCAGTAGCACTATTTTAGTTGCCTTGGGGTTTGCAGGCGGGGCACCCACTGGGCGAAGATTCCGTTAAAAGCCAGGCACAAAAGTTCTCCAGACTTTGGTCTGGAGAACGGCTCGACTGGCTTAGGAATCAAGCCCTTAGTGGGTCGCCGAAAACCCAGGCTGTCCTTTTCTTTTCGCCGTTTTCTTTTGGACAAGCAAAAGAAAACGGCATATAAAGAAATGATACTCTTAACAGAATTTATTTTCATAGATAAATCCGCAATTTTAAGATGAATCAATGGATATTTATTATTTTGCAGTTGATTTTAATACAGGATATATTCCTGTCGAAAAACTGATAATAACTCTCACTGATGCCCGACAGCATTAACGACCGGACCATATACACTCTTTCAGAGATCACCGGTGCCATAAAATATGCGTTGGCCGGTGAATTTCCCAGCAGCTTTTGGGTCATCGCCGAAATAGCCAAACTGAATTATTACCCCTATAGCGGCCATTGTTATCCCGATCTTCTTGAAAAGCAGGAAAACACTATCAAAGCCCAGATGAGAGGAACCATCTGGGCTGACAATTATTTTGCCATCTCCCGCAAATTCAAAGATGTCACAAAAGAACCCCTTGACGGCGGCATGAAAGTGCTGTTGCTCGCCACCATCACGTTCCATGAGGTCTATGGCCTGGCGTTGAATATCCTTGATATAGAGCCTGCCTTTACCCTCGGCGAGATGGCCCGCGAAAAAAGAGATACCATCGAAAAGCTGAAAAATGAAGGCCTCTTCGAAAAAAATAAACAGCTTCGCATGCCCCTTCTGCCGAAACATATCGCTATCATATCTGTCGAAACATCAAAGGGATACGGCGACCTGATGATCACACTGGATCATAATCCCTGGGGGTATGCGTTCATTCATGTTTTATTCCCGGCTATTTTACAGGGTGATAAAGCCGTGGACTCCATCATAAAGCAGCTCTCTATCATTAAACGAAAGGCTTCCTTTTTTGATGCGGTGGCCATCATCCGCGGCGGGGGTGACGATATAGGCCTGAGCTGCTATGATCACTATGCCCTGGCCAGGGAGGTAGCCTTTTTCCCCATCCCCGTCATTACCGGCATAGGCCATTCCACAAATGAAACAGTCGTAGAGATGATCGCCCACACCAATAAGATCACACCAACCGATGTCGGCCACTTTCTCGTGCAGCGGTTTCATGATTTTTCGGTTCAGATAAATGACATGCAGAACAGAATCGTCGCTTATGCTCAAAATATGCTTGTCACTGAAAATCATAACCTGCAGGAGAGCATCAGGCTGTTCAGATCATTGACGCTTCATATACTGGATACATACAGGCTCGGGTTCGGCCATGTTCTCCGGGGCCTGCATACAACGATACACGATTTCCTGCTCTCCGCAGGCGAAGAAATTTTGGATGCTAACGGCACCTTAAAATACACTGTATTGACATACATCAGCGGGAAACATTATGCTCTCAACAGTAGTGAAACGAAAATTCAGCTTCTCAATCCCCTGAATGTTCTTAAGAGAGGATACAGTATAACACAATACAAAGGGAAACCTCTAGTTGATGCCGGAGTGCTGAAACAGGGAGAGGCCATCACAACCCACTTGTTCTCCGGCACTATCAACAGTAACGTCACTTCAATACAAACAGATCATGGAAAAGAAGATCACTTACACGGAGGCCTATGAAGAGCTTCAGGCCATCATTGAAGAAATCGAACAGGGTGAGATATCGGTCGATATCCTGTCAGAAAAAGTCAAACGCGCCGCCAGGCTGATAAAGATCTGCAAGGAAAAGTTGGCATCCACCGGGCATGAAGTGGATGAGATATTGAAAGACCTGAAAGTCAAAGATTCAGATATCACTACGTCAGATGATTAGAATTCCTTAAAATGATTCATAAATAATTAATAAATCCCATGAAGAAACCCGTTATTCTTTTAATGGCACTTTGTACTGCAGTTTTAATGCTTCAGGCTCAGACCAATGACTTTTATGATGATGCGCTGACAGGTCTATTATCTGTTCCCCGGATTGAAGTAACCGGCGAGATTGCCAATCCGGGAATAGCCGATTTATCCCTGTTGCCATTACATTCTATCATCTGTAAGGAAACACGACTGCAGGACGACAGCGCAGTTTTCGTTGGCGCATACCGCTATGATGGCTATTCGCTGTATGATATTTTAAATGACAGGATATTGAAAAAGAAGAATGAAATGGAGTTTTCACCCATCATCGACCTGTTTGTCGAGGTAGAAAATAATAAGGGGGAGAAAGTGGTTTTCAGCTGGGGTGAGATATATTATCCTTCACAACGCCATAACATTATCATTGCTATACAGGTGACACGCATTGTACCATCAAAGACGAAAGAGCTGTGGCCACTACCGGAAGAACCTAAGCTGGTGGCAGGTTGTGACCTGGTGTCCGAACGGAACATCTCCAATCCGGTGAAAATAACGGTCAGATCCTATCCGGAATCTTTTCCTGTAAAACGGGATATGGATCCCCTGTATTCCCCTGAAATCCGGATATTCAATAATGCGGAACTTATCACCACTCTTAAGAAGTATCCCGACGGCTATCAAAAGCAGCATTATCCCACTGTCTTTTACGGCCGCGGACGTGGAATACACGGTATATCAACCTTTAATGGTGTGCCGATAGACGACTTGCTGGGAAAAGAATATGCAATAAATGCAGGGAGCCTGCGGCATGGCCTCTTCGCCATCGTCGCTGCCGACGGCTACCGCTGTGTTTTTTCATACAGTGAGATCTTTAACCGCAACGACCAACAGAAATTGTTGCTCATTGACCGCAAGGGTGACATGGATGGCGGTGATTTTTCGGTGTTTCCGGCATTTGATTTTTTCTCCGACCGCTCTGTGAAAGCTATATCGGTAATTTATTATGATGAACACCGCTGATTGCCAACTGACAACTGCCGACTGCTGACTGCTGACTGTTGATTGCCGACTGCCGACTAGTACCTCACCAGCTCACCGGTCATATTATTGTACGTGGCGTCAAGCTGCCATTGAAAATCATTTAAGGACTGTTTTATCCCCCAGAAATCATAGGTGGCATAAGTTCTGTCGCCGGCACTGTTAAGTGTTGTCCTTCCGGTGACGCCGAAAAAATTATTGGCTTGGCACGTGAAGGCATATTTGAGGGTGTTAATATCGGTATAATGGCCTACTGCCAGGTGCGTCAATGCAGCCAGCCACAGCGCATCATAAGCCACCAGGGCATAAATTTCCGGCTTGCGGCCTATGGTCGACTGTATCTGATTCAGCAAGGGTTGCCACTTATCTTTGGCCGACATATCGTATCCAAACACAGGACAGGAAAAGCCATGTGAGCTGGCATACGCTGCTGCCTGCAGATTCAGCGGCAGTGACTTTTCTTCGGCATAAGCCGAACTGCCATACCAATTTATATCCTGTAAAAGGATTTCAGATGATGCCAGGTTGAGGATCGTCGTGCCCTCGCCAAAGGAGATGAGATAAATGCCGACCTTATCAGCCGCATGCCACGACAGCGCTTCAGAGACTTTAGTGATAAGTTGGCTGATGTATGGTGCAAAATCCTGTGCCGATGGATCATATTTTACTGCTTCCATGGTACTTCCACCTCCCTGGCTGAATTTTGCAGATGTAGCTTCCAGAAGTTCATTGCCCCAAATATCATCACGGACAACAGGGATTAAAACTATCATGCTGTCAGCGGCAAGCATGGCTGCCATAGCCTCTCCCTGGTATTGATCGCAGGGCGCCAGCCTGAAAACATTGTCGTCTGCAATGGCAAGGGAAGGAGCTACACTCGAAGGGCTTATCAGCAGAATGCCCATCTGATCGGCATAGTTTTTTATAGCCCTCACTTCAGCACTGCTATATGGCCCGACGACAATCTGAATGCCCTTCTCACTCATGGCCGTCAGCTTTTGCCGCACCACTACCGTGTCAGTCTTGGTGTCTTCAATAGTCAGATTCAGCCGCCACAGGGAACCTATGTTAGTGAGAAAATTATTTATATCCGTATAAGCAATGTTAACTGCTGCCTGCATGCTCTCACCGGCCGATGCTCCGCTCCCCGTCACCGGCAGTAAAAGTCCGATTTTTATTTCTCGTCCCTCGATTTCATCAGTAGTTTTGTCTTTATTACATGAAGTAAAGGATAATAAGCACACGACCAATATCCGTATCAGTGTATTAAACTTATTCATAATAGCTGTTTATCTGGCTCTGTCAATGAATTAAACCTATAACTTACAGAGGATTAGCTGTCATCCGTACATCGAATTTGAGTTTTATCGTAAAATCCAGTGGCCCTTTGTTGGCTGTGCCATATAAATGGAACTGGGTTTTATGTGGCGGACTTTTCAAAAGATCTATGAAACGGCTTACACCTGCCTGATTGACAGGCAATACCTCTTCTTTGCCAACCAATGGCGGCAGCAGTATATTGTTCATTGTGGAGATATTCACTATACCGCCACCTGTTTCATCGGCGACAGTTATGGTCATCGTATCGATCTGCTGGTCATCCGTACCTACAAAATTGGTAATGGTATATTTTGCCTCCAGGATTTCGATGTCTTTGATATGTGTACTGTACTCGTCAATAATGCTGCTTTCAGCAGCAGCATCCAGCATGACTGTCACATCGAAATCGGCTGTGGCAGAAGCGACAATAATCTCCATTTCCAGACCAAAATCCTCCTTTACATCCAGTTTCTCACAGGCGAGAATGAATAAGATAGCAGTCAGAACTGAATAGATAATTGCAATTTTTTTTAGCATTATATTCGTTTTGAGTTAATTAACATAACAGGTATGGTCACTTTAAGTCATTTGTAAAGATATAATGAAATATCAGGTGATTTTTATTATCTTTATAACCTGTACTGTTTGAATGCCTCAAATGCCTCAAAGAAAACAAATCTCCCTGGTAATCTTTTTACTGTTGATAGTGCCGGTTTGTTTCATTCATTGCGCGGATGATGTTCAGGAAATGGGTGATGAGGGCTGGTCATTTATCGTCATGGGCGATGTAAGACAGGGATATGGACTATACGGGCAGCTTGTGGGTAACATCAGCAAGATCGATCCTGTACCCGTTTTGGCTATTTGCTGCGGCGATATCATGCTGCGGCCTGCAAATGAAGTCGAATGGCTCAATTTCTGGCATATTTCAAAGCCCCTCACCGACAGGACTCCCCTCTACTTTGTCAGGGGAAATCATGAAGGCAACGACCCTGCTTCGGAAGAATTTCTTAGGAAACAACTGAACCTGCCAAATGACAACTTTTATTACTCATTCAACAACCATAATACTTTCTTTATCATTCTGGATACTGAACGGAGAGGCGAAGAGCAGAGCATTGGAAATGGTCAGATGGACTGGCTTATACATCAGCTTGATTCAGTTAAAGAGGTGAACACGGTTCAGAATATTTTTATTTTTATGCATCATCCACTGTATCCCCAGGGTGAATTCAAGGGATCGAACCTGAAAAATGCAGATGATCTCCACTCTCTCTTTCTCCAACATCCAAAGATAAGAGCTGTTATTGCCGGGCATGATCATGTCTTCAACAGGTATGAATATGATGGGATGACCTATCTGACCACAGGGGGAGTGGAAGCTTCATTGTATCATGGTTCCGGAGGGGATTATTACCATTTTGTCAAAATCTCCTTTTACAGCAGCGAAAACAGGATAAACGTAAAAACTATCGGTATTTTTAATGAGGTTATTGAAGATTTTAATCTGTGAGGTATTGATTCTTTCGATATCGATCCAGGTTCAGGCACAGAAAGTGACAGCCAGGGCCGGTATCTATGACTTTACAGATGAAGCTGCCCGCGAATTTTACCTCTTGTCGCCGGTGGTTTTTGCCGGCTATGATTTTCCGTTGATATCCCGCCTCACTATCGGTGTGTCGGCCGGATTTGGATATAACTCCTTCAAATATAACTCCGGCCGGCACCATCTGTATCTGGTTCCGGTTTTTATTTCGCTGCTCTATGAATTACCTGTTCCCGACACTAAGGTAGTTCCGTATTTAGGCGGAGGTTTCGGATTATGCGCAAAGAGCGACAAAAACCTCAGCCTTGAACATGCACATCATTCGTTTACTTATGGCTATCATGTGTGTGGAGGGTTGGCAATAAAGCTGAATGATAAAGTATCATTGTCATTTGATATCCGCTATAACCTCCTGGTTCCCCCTGCTATGGAGGAACTCAATATAAGCGGGATGATAACAACAGTGGGATTTGTGATTCCGGTCTGTATAAACAATCAGTAATTATCCAACACTAAGAAATCGATATCGGAATGGACAGAAGATACGTTTTGTGGGGCATACAGGGCTCGAACCTGTGACTTCATGTCTGTGAAACATGCGCTCTGAACCAACTGAGCTAATACCCCAAGATCGAAAAATGAAGCATGAAGAATGAAGGATGTAAAATTAAAAATATTTTTAATCACGGACAAATATCGGATTTTAAAAATTAATCCTTTCCTTACCACCATTTTACCCTTCCAGTTTTTTTCATAATTCCACATACAGGAGATGATTTCCATCAGGATAATTTGAATTGCTTCTGGATTTCTGATCAAAAATTATCAGTTTTATGTATATTTATGAAACGATAATTTTAATGGGAAATCAGTCTTCCTTATCACCGGCACTTATAATAATAGCATATATCTTAATCACTTTGCACACCGGATGCAAGGTGGATGAGAAGACCGCTATCCTGGGTGAATTCTGCCCATCGACACTGCTAATAGTTTATCATGGGCAATCGTACAACACGGTTCAGATCGGCAACCAGTGCTGGCTGAAGGAAAATCTGAATTATGATACAGGACATAGCTGGTGTGACCACATCCTGGTAGTCATCAACACGTATCGGCACAGCATCGGCCTGGATACGCACCATTGAACATGATTCCACCGCCGTCTATCGCAGCCTTATCAACACAAATTATGGATTCTCAGTGCGATGTATGAAAAATTAGAACGCATCAACTAAGGCAGCGGACAAAAAAATCGAAAGCCTTGCTGAAGCTTATGCGGTATGTATGTCTTCTGCTTAATCTGGATATATAAGTACAAATATTGTAAATCGTCATCATTTAGTTTACCGGTTTAAATGGCTTTTATAAATTTTGCAGAAAAGGCATCAGGATCAATGTAACCGAAAGTAAGATCAGTATGGCCACAGCACTCCATCCGATGATGTTGTTAATCGGTCTGTTTACATGTTTACCCATGATCTTCGGATTATTTACCAACAAGATCATACAAATCAGCACAACTGGCAGAAGAATGCCGTTAATCACCTGCGACCACAAAGTGATTTTTATCAGGGGCGCATTTGGTAGCAGGATGATGATCATGCCCAGCACAATTATTGCCGTGTAAAGCGTATAAAACTCGCGTGCTTCCTCCCATTTTTTATTAATCCCTGCTTCAAATCCAAATGCCTCGCATACATAAAATGCTGTCGCCAAAGGCAGGATTGTAGCTGAAAAAATAGAGGCGATAAAAAGCCCAAAAGCAAAAAGGATTGAAGCCAGATTACCTGCCAATGGCTTTAAAGCCATGGCTGCATCTTTTGCTTCCAGAATGGTGATATTGTTTTCATGGAGCGTTGAAGCGCATGCCACAATAATGAAGAATGCAACAACAACAGTGGCCGTGCAACCGACTATCACATCCAGGAGGGTATATTTGTAATGTTTCATTTTCAGGTTCTTCTCAATCACAGCCGATTGCATATAGAACTGCATCCATGGAGCTATGGTAGTCCCTATGATCCCGATGATCAAAGCGATGGATTCGGTACTAAATTCCATTTGTGGTTTAATGATTGACATCCCTATCTCCCCCCAATGGGGTTTTCCCATAATAGCGGAAACAATATACATGAGTAATGCTGCACTTAACACCAGAAATATCCGTTCCGCAATTTTGTACGTTCCTTTGACGACCAGTATCCATACTATAAATCCAACGACAGGTACGGAGATGTATTTACTCACCCCAAAGACATTCATGCTTCCTGCAACACCGGCAAATTCAGTTGTGGTATTGCCGATATCCGCGAGAAGCAGCCCGATAAAGATGAAGAACGTCACTTTCACCCCGGCATTTTCTCTGATTAAATCAGCTAATCCTTTTCCGGTGACAATACCCATACGGGCATTCATCTCCTGTATGACGATGAGCACTATGAATGAAGGGATTAAGGTCCAGATCAGGTTATACCCATAAACAGCTCCTGCAACCGAATAGGTTGTAATACCTCCGGCATCATTGTCGACACTTCCGGTTATAATGCCAGGCCCGAGTATTGTCAGAAATAAAACAATCCTCTTGACAAGAGATCTGTTTCTTCTTGAAAATACCGCCATCATAGTAAAGTGTGTCTTAACGTTTTGTTCTGCCTTTCTTGATCAGATCTTCAACGATATCGTCAACCACCACCATTCCCTGTAATTTCTTTCTATGATCAGTTACAGGAACAGCAAGCATGTTGTATTTGGAAACCACTTCGGCGATTTCATCAATGTCATCCTCATCATTAAGAACTACCGGGTTAAGATGCATGATGGATTCCACCTTTTGATCCGGCTCGGTAATGACCAGGTCACGCAGTGTGAAAGTAGCTATGAGTTCATTATTCAGCCCTGTCACGAATAAAGTGTATAATGTTGCCTCCTCAGGTTTTTGTATACGAAGTTCAGCAAGAACTTCTGAAACTGAGTCGTATTTATGGAAGGCAAGAAATTCGGTTGACATGATACTTCCAACTGACTTATCGTGGTATTTCAACAGTTCCCTGACTTCCTGCGATGCTTCGTGTTCCATTTCGGTCAGAAGGCTTTCGGCTTTGTCAGTCTCAAGGACCTCGATGATATCTGCTGCTTCATCTGCCGGCATTTTCTCAAGAACGTCGGCTGCTTTGTCGACGGGGAGGCTTTCAATCATATCGACCTGGGCATGCGGTTCGAGTTCTTCAAGAACATCGGCGGCTTTTTCCTCATCAAGTGATTCGAATACAATCTTGCTCGATGCCTTGTCAAGCTCTTCTATAATATCTGCCAGATCGGAGGGGTGAAGGGTATTAAGTTTCGATGATGACTTCGACAGCTTGATATTCAGGTTGCGGTAATCGATGGCTTCAACGTCATCCCAGAGAATGAATTTTGAAGGGATGGTCAACCTGAAGAATGAGGTAAAATTCTGCATTAATTTATCAATGCCGATACGCCGCAATAATCCTTCCATTCCAATATCGACAGCTATGGCGTAAATTCCTGTCGCTATTGTGACCAACCGTATGTTGTTGACACGTACAACTTTATGACCGTTTATATCAACAATCTGTTTGTCCAGCACAGAGTCGCAAAGAAAAATTCCTTCATTTTCGATCTCCCTGGGAAGATCAATTAAGGTTAGGCAAGTGACCTCCAGATGCTTTTTTACTTTCTGTATGCTGAAGCCTGATATGGAATAGCTTTTCTTGCCTTCATGTGTTTTAATCCTTATTCCGGTCACTTTGGCTCTTGCCGAGAACGTATCGGAAAGCAAGGGGACCAGGTCAACCAGAAAATCGGTGACTTTACCAATGTAATGGTCACTTGCGTCATTAACTTTCTTACCTATAACCTGACTCAGGTAAAATGTTTTGAGAATAGACATATGTGCCTCCTTTCTGCAATGGTAATATGAAGGAAGCACATCAGCGGGGATGTCATCCTTCTATACCAGGGTAATTAAATGATATCGCGCCGGTCCGTCGTCCATTTAGATGTGAATAATCGTTGAGAACAAATATATATTTTTATCTGATATGGGCATCTCTGAAAACTATTTTTTTTAATGCCATTTTCAACGCAAATGTATTGGATCGTTTTCTGAAAACCTAATTTAATTCCCTGTTTTTTAATAGCGAGAATATCAATACTTTACAAAACTGCGTCTTTCACGTCTGGACAAAACTATCCCATGTTAACAACTATTTTTAACTATGCACAGCGACAGATATTAAGTTGCTCACGGAATAGCCAAAAGGACATTACTTTCACTATATTTGCCATTCGGGGGAATATACGAACGCATAAATGCCAACCCGGATTTATTCTGACTATTAAGCATGAAGTATGAAGTACTAAATATTAAATACTTAGTGCTTCATACTTCATATTTAATAGCAATTTGCCCACCCGCACAGGCAACAATCCGCGATGCATTTGCAGCCGGAACATTGAATACTATTGAAAAGGAATGAAGTCATTAAAAACGGAATTATGGGAAATAAGCAAATCGTAACAGACAAGAACCTGATAGCCTATTGCGGATTATACTGTGGTGCGTGCCGGACATATTTGAAAGGCAAGTGCCCCGGTTGTCTTGAAAATGTCAAAGCGACATGGTGCAAAACCAGACGCTGCGCTATCGAAAATAAGTATTTGAGTTGTGCCGATTGCACAAAAGTCGATTTCATGGCATGCACAAAGTTCAACAACTTCATTTCACGTCTTTTTGGAGTAATTTTTAATTCAGACCGGCCGGCATGTATCAAACGAATTAAGGAAATCGGCTATGATAATTATGCTTCTGAAATGGCGACAAACAAACGGCAGACCATAAAGAGAACAAAGGGATGACATCTCCGAGCCGGAGAAGTCATCCCTTTGTGACATAACCACAGGAAGAGTGGGGTGAGGTCAGTCGTCCTTAACGCAGCGGACCGAAAACCCATGGCTCTTGAAGGTGGTGTGCCGGTACACGCCGTCGTCAATGCCGGCAAAATTCCGGTACCAGGATAAGGTGTCGGTGTTGGAGGCCGACCAGAAGAGGGCATAGTTATCAATGCTGCGAAATACACCATGAGTGTTGCGGTAGCCGCCCGGCAGAGCAGTGAAGCCACTCAGATTGGTGCCATTATCGTCGTCGAGCCATCCTGTTGAGGATTTAAGTTTATTCCCTACCTCCCCTGAATTCCGCCAATTGATGCTATCTGCGTCCAACTGACTCATCCCGAGGTTCTTTTCCAGAATTTTCCATTCCCCATCACTCGGCATATGCCAACCGGTCGGACAAACTCCCTGTATCCCGCTTGGAACAGAGTTACTGCCATCCTCTCCATCCATAGCAGCGGGCCAATTATAAAGAACCCCGAAGGTTGCATAATTGGCCGAGTCTTTGGCTGCATCGACGCTTGTTCCTTCATAACCATACACATAATAGTATTTTGCAGAATCGGAACCGATGTTTGATGGACTGACAGCTGGCAGGTAAGCCAGGTTCTCGGCCATCCAGATCTGGGTGCCGATTTTCACAATTGCATAACCCTTTCCGTCAGGATCAGCGCAGGCGACAAACTCAACTTCGTAATTCTTGGAGGAGGCAGGCATATCGGTTATAATCGTGGTGTAGATACCACTGTTGCATTTATAATGGATTATGTCACCAATCGCATATCCCAGGGAGTAAACGGTCGTATAACTTTTAAACTGGGGTGTTGAAGGTGCCTGGTCAGTACCTTGTTCTATACCGGCGTATTGTATCCCGTTCCCTGTTTCAGTTGCATTTGTGCAGATGACTTTATAACTGGCCGTTCCCTGATCAGTTGTGAGACTGACTAAATAAATCCCAGTCCTGGATACAGAAAATGCAAAATTCTGTAACCCGGATTGAACGTCAATTTGGTCCTGGACTATTGTCTGCCCGGTAAGATTCTGCACTCTTATATAAACCGTTTGCGGCTTCTGAATGTTTGTAACCAAAGTTGTCTTGCCCGAAAACGGATTTGGAAATACGATTCCTTTTTGGTTTAAATCCCAAAAGGAAGGGATTCCTGTATTAACTGCAAGTATTAAAGTATCATCACCGGGCATGGTGACACTTTGGTTGGTTCTGAGGTTTGTGGCTGTCACATTATCGATCTGGGTGGCTGCACCTGTAGCGGTAAAGGTGATGGTGAGGTCTTGTCCGTAAATTACCACGGAAATAAACATCAATACAGTGAGGATGGATGATTTTGACATCTCTATAAATATTAAAAAGTTACATGATAATTCGAATTACTATCCATGGATGAATCAATGAATCAATAGCCGTTTTCATCATAATTGACATCACCTGTATCCGGATCAACAGCCGGAACCGCCTCTGTTATATCAATCTGTGCGAATGGATCTCCGACTTTTTTATTCTGAGCATTATACTTCCAATACTTCGGAGTATTAACTTCATCGAGTGGTGTACTCACCGGATAAAAGGCAAATGCTGAAACAACAGCTCTCCGCTGGCTAATTTGGGTTTTGGAGACGTTTAAGACCATGAGATCCGTGGCAAAAGTGACCTCGCCTGCAGGATAATGGTTACGAACACTTTTCATAGCCGAAGCAATCGTATCGTCAGCAGCCTGGAAATGTGTAGCTACAGTTAGTCGTGGAGGTGGAGTAATCTGGCTCAGAATATAACCAAAAGCACCCTGCGGGGTATGAGAGCTGTTCTGGACCTGTTTGGCGTAACCAAACACTGCAGGCCAGTTAGGATCTCCGGGATGTAATCCCGAATTCTTTGTTGCCCAGACATCTGCAGGCATGACCATCTCATGGATAAACACATCTACTCCACTTGCCTGCCTGATAATATGATAATTAGGCTTTGTGTCACCACTGAATATCATCGATAAGCCATTCCACTCCAGTTTGTAACCAATAGACCCTTGTCTGCAATGTATCACCGGGAAATGTGTTATTTTTACTTTGGTGACCGGATTATCATAAGCGACATTATCACCAGCCACTATGCCTGATGTTGTCCAGTCCAGTTCTATGGGTATAATGGCGAAGCCGTCATCGGGCGTATCGGAGCCCACCGGAACTGGATTAACCGGCAGCCCCCAGCTTTCCTGAGAAGGTATCTCGTAATCAGGATAGCTGGTTGCTCCAAAGCTGAAGCTTTCGGTATGCCAACGCATCACTTCCCTGAATTTCTCACAGAAAGCTTTAGTCCCGTCATCAAAGGGACCACGGACATTTCCATCAGGATCAGTGTACGTAAATCCGGAATTACATGGTCCCCATATGTATAGGGGCGATTTACGGTCCTCTGCAGGTCCGAAACAATAAATGTGGGTCAGATCGCTCATATGGTCTCCATGAAGATGTGTCAGAAATATCTTGTTCATCCTGCTCATCGGAATACCCATGGCATTATATTTAGCTACTACGCCTGTTCCACAGTCAAAAACGAATTGATCCCCGCTGCCTACTTCAACAAAGATGCTGTTGCACTCCTGTGAAAGCCGTGGTATGCAGGATGTCCCCAGGAATGTAATCCTCATCTCGTCTGTTGCCAGTTCTTCCCCAAGCGGAAAAACAGGCAATGCGTCAAATAAGGAATTTTTTTCAGCTGGATCCGTTAATGGCACACCGGACGGTCTGCTACCAAAGCTGCTCAGAGTGCTTCCCAGTGCCAGCCCTCCGACGACACCACCCGAAAGTTTTAACATTTCTCTTCGCGTCAGACCCTTCTTCATAACTGCCTCCTTGTATTTATTAAATATATCAGAAAACTATTTTTTTTGATGCTGTTATCAAAAACAAATATATAAAAAGGGTTCTCTAAAAAACAAACTTTCTGTCCTATTTTTTATTTATGAGACTCGATTTTTGAAAGCCGAAGGTGCATCAAAAATTGTAAGTCGAATAATCCCGACAAAGTCGGAAGGTATAATACCCCGCCCCTTGGGGCGGAAAAAGGGGCCAGGGCGCCGCTGGAGCGGCATTTCGCAAGCTCAACTTGCCCCGGGGTTCATACCTGTGATTAAAGTTGTTAAACGAGAGCAGCCCAGTCATCATTTATTAAAAGTTGATACCAGCTATTACTTTTATGAGAAAATGCATAAAAGGAGCTAATGGGTGGGGTAATATTAGGCATTTATAGGGTACATTACTTAATGATTTGGAAATCTGTTCAGGAATATATACATTTGTTTAATATTTAAAGAAGGGTATCAATAAATCTAAAAAGTGGAGACCAGCGACCACAACAAAAACGGGGCGACACCGAAAAGCCAAATGAGTAGAAATTTTTTAAATTTAAATAAAATGAAAAAATCAATTATCTTAATTAGTTATATTATGGCCAAGACAACTATTGCTACAGCCAAAAGGTTTGATAGTTGCAAGTACCAATTCAGTATTAAACTGCTCATCCTCTTCCTACTATTTAGTGCAGGTGCCAATGCGCAATACGACAAAATGCTTATAGGCGACAATAACAATTCGCAGATTGTAATTGCCAATATAGACGGAAGCAATCTTGATACTATTAATATAGGCGGACTTTTTCAGTCATTTTATGATGCTGATGTTGACCCAGTACATGAGAAGATTTATATGGCGTGGTATTATGGCATTTACTCTATGAATTATGACGGCAGCGGTTTCGATACTTTAGTTTCTTACCCTGCCGGTGGTTACAGTTGTGGCATTGCCGTTGACACTGCAAATGGACATATTTACTGGGGAAGCACACCAGAAAACAAAATTTATCGCGCGGACCTGAATGGAACAAACCAAGTAACCTTCCTCTCAGGTCTGGGTTACGTTGGGGATGTGGATATTGATTTGGTCCACGGATATTTGTTTTACGGACAGTATATTATTGGTGCAACTATGGGCTTATATCGTGTTGATCTGAACGGAACCAATAACGTAACAATAGTTTCCGGCTATGATGTAGAATATCTGGGACTCGATGTAAAGAATGGCGTTATCTATTTTGGAGATGGCGGCACCTGCAGAAAGATAAACTATAACGGCACGAACGACAATCTTCTCTTTAACTTTCAGCCAGGTGGATTTTTTGTTGATACGACCAACTCATTGATTTACTATACAGATATGAGCGCTAACCGTGTATTCCGGAGTGATTTATTTGGAGCAAATGTTCAGAACCTGATTACCACCCAATTGGCATCACCACATGGTCCTGTGTTGTTTCAGGCGTGCTTTTCGATTATTGCTCAGCCGGCAAACCAAAATGTAAACGTTGGCGTTAGCGCGCAATTTGTTCTTCACGTTTCAGGAACTAATATTAGTTACCAATGGCAAACAGATGCAGGCTTGGGTTTTCAGAACATTAGCAATGCTGGTCAATATAGCGGAGCAACAAATGACACATTGACTGTTTCAAACACAACACTTGCAAATAACAATCAACAATTCCGTTGCATTGTAACTTCTATTTCTTGCAGCGATACTTCTACGGTTGCAATATTAACTGTGATTAACAATTTCGGAATCAGCGAAGCCGTTGAACAAAATCTGTTTAAGGTTTATCCAAACCCTACCAACAGCAATATAAATGTTCAGGTGAATGCAAGTCTGATTGGTGCTACTTATACCATTACCGACCAATTGGGCAAAATAGCAATGACAGGAAAACTGAATACTGAAAATTCAACAATTGAACTTAGTAATTTATCGGGAGGTATTTATATGTTCAGTTTTGGAGACGATACTAAGCAGACATTTACATTGATTAAGAATTAAAAACAGCCTATAACAACTAAGCATTCGTTGCGTCCGTAGGACAAACTGTATGTCCTATTCCCTCATTGTATATCCTATAAGCCTTTTGTCAATTAGTAAATGAATATTGCTTTCTCCTAGTTAGTACTTCTGATGTATAGGTGGCTTTGTTCAACCCAGATTTATCTACTATAAATATCCAATTGTCTTTAATATTTATTTTTTTCGTAATTTGCAGATGAAATCCTGAATAGTTAGCAGCAATTTTAAAATAACACAACAATGATTTACAAAGCCTATTCCTCAGACACAGAAAAGTTTCTATCCGTACCTGAAACAGGAATGGGTTATCAAATTTTTGAGGCAAAAAAATTTGATAGTTCTTATAAAGACAAATTTGTTGTTTACAATGCCCAACTAATAATTGAACTTGATGATAAATTCTTAGAGTTTAAACGACAAGCTTTTACAAAAGGATTTTTAAATATTCTTAATGAATAGAAGGGACTACCTGTTGAAACGAATTCAATCTCACTTTTACCAAAGAGTTTAATTTTAGAAATCCGTACTCTAACCTGAATTATTCATAAAAAAATGGAAAAGTTTGTTATCTCATTGATAATCATTATCTTTGAGGTGTATAAACTTTTAAACAAACTTTTCCATGAGTAAAGATACAAAAAGCCCAAATACCCATCTTGTTTCTGATA